>NZ_JBIDCW010000023.1:0-40742 GCF_043204795.1 Streptomyces sp. NPDC047706
TCCTCAACCGGCGGCTTCACCTGCCCAGCCCGTGGCACCAGCATCCCTCCCGGCCACAAGCTACAAGCAACTCACCCCAAAGTCAGCGGCATTGCGTCTAGACGACGGCTCCTACCTGTCGATGATCGGCACCGTCAACGTCCGGGTCATCGACGCCGAGATCACGGTGACCTGCGCCGACGGCACCGTCTTCACCGGCTCTTACCGGCTGGTCACCACCTTGACCGACGCCCGCCGGCACCCCGCGGCGGCGCTCATCAACCTCTATCACGAGCGCTGGGAACACGAGAGCGCGTACTACGCGCTCCGCCACACGATCCTGGCCGGTCGGACCCTGCGCTCGACCGACCCCGCCGGCCTCGAACAGGAGATGTGGGCCCTGCTCACGCTCTACCAGGCCCTACGGGCCGTGATGGTCGAGGCCGCAGAGTCCGTCCCCGGCACCGACCCCGATCGTTGCTGCTTCACCGTGGCTCTCCAGACCGCCCGTGACCAGGTCGTCCAGGCCATCGGGATCGTCCCCGAGGAGCCCGGCTCCCTGGGCCTGATCGGCCAGCGGGTGCTGGCCCGACTCCTTGCGCCCCGCCGTCACCGGACCAGCACCCGCAAGGTCAAGTCCCCGACGTCCCGCTACAGCGAGCGACGCAACGACGGCCGCCCCGACCAGAGCCGCATCATCACCCACCTCGCCGTCACCGTCCTCGAACCCGGTCCCGAACAGCCGCCTCTGCCCACGGCCTCCCGCGACGACCGCCACACCGTCCCAGCCCAGCGCCGGCGGCATCGCATTCTCGCCCTGCTGCAGCACGACCCGACCCGCCTGTGGAGACCCGCGGAAATCGCCGCCCACTTCGGCGACGTCACCCTGCACACCATGTATCGGCAGCTGTCCCGATGGGCCAACACCGGGCTCATCCACAAGCTCGGACCCGGCCTCTACGCGGCCACAGCCTGGACCTCAACCCCCTTGCCACCAGCACAAACAGGCTAACTTCCCGGCCTTGGGCCTTGTCCCCGAGTGGTGGACACCTCTGGGTAGGAGGCATCTTCTATGGTGATGAAGGTCTACTCGCCCGAGTTCAAGGCAGACGCCGTCGCGCTGTACCTGTCGGACCCGAGCCACACCTTCGAGGGCATCGGCAGGATCTGGGGATCAGCCGCGAGACGCTGCGTAACGGGGTACGGGCCGAACGGGCCCGCCACTGCGGGGGCAGCACGACGGGCATGGAGAAGAACACGGTGGATTCCCCGCCGACGGCCGAGGAGCTTCAGGCCGAGAACGAGGCCCTGCGCCGGGAGCTGGCGGCAGCCCGCAAGGAGATGCACAAGCTCGCTACCGAACGGGACATTCTCCGCAAGGCGACGAAGTTTTTCGCACAAGAGATGACCTGGTGACCAACCGCTTCCAGTTCATCGAGGACCACCACCGCGCCTGGGGCGTGAAGCGGTTGTGTGCCGTGCTGGAGGTCGCCCGCTCCAGCTTCTACAAGTGGCGGGCCGGCCGTGAGGCCCGCGCCGCGCGTGAGCGGGCGGACACCGCTCTCGCCGAGCGGATCAGGGCCGTGCACGCCGAGACGACCGAGGATCACCGCCGAGCTGCGCGACGACGGTGAGCACGTGAACCACAAACGTGCTCCGGGATGCGGCCGTTCCTTTCGGACGATCAGTCGCATGCCCCTGGGCCAGCCGTCCAGCAGCTTGCCGGTGAGCTCAGCGACCCAGGCCGCGTCCCGGATCTCGCCATTGGTCTCGACGTCCGCCGTCCAGGCCGATGCGGGGACTGGGACAACAGGGCCTCCTTGCAGTCGAGCCGGCTTCGCAACCCTCGTGCTGCACCGGAGGTCCTGCCTTCATGCGCCCACCCGGCCGAGATCACCCGACCAGGGACCCCGTTCGGTGATGAGGTCGCCCCTTTGGCGCCCTGCGAGGAGCAGCGACATTTCGGAACGAGTGACTGACCAGATGACTGATCTGGTCAGTGTGTGTACTCTGGTGTCATGAAGACGAACACAGCCCCTCGTCAGCGGGCTCTCATGGTCGGACTCGGCATCAGCGGAACCGCCTCCGCACTGCGGCTGCACAAGGCGGGCTGGGACGTGGTCGTCCTGGAGAAGGCGCCAGAGCGCCGCCGTGGCGGCTACTGGCTCGCCCTTTTTGACAGCGGGATCACCGCGGCGGAACGACTGGGTGTCCAGGTACCGAACCGCTCCTCGGCGGACATCGCCTACTACACCCTCGATCGCGCGGGCCGACGGCGGCGCTATGTGGGTTTCACCGATATCGTGCCGGGCCGGTCGCGCCCGCTGATGCGCAGCGACGTGGAGACCGCTGTGTTCGATGCTCTGCCCGAGGATGTCGAGATCCGGTTCTCCTGCGTACCTCTCGCGATACGCCAGGACGCGGACAGTGCCGAGGTCGAGATCGAGGACAGGGCGGCCGGGAGGGTGAGCACCGAACGCTTCGATTTGGTGGTCGGGGCCGACGGCCTGCGCTCGACCGTGCGCCGGATGGTGTTCGGGCCCGACGAAGGCTATGTCCACCGCCTCGGCTACATGCTCGCGGCGTGCAGCCTGCCCGGACCGGTCCCCGGATACAAGAGCACCGACGGAGTCGCCCAGTTCGAACTGGGCCGCTCGGTACATGTGTTTGCCTTCGGGGACCGGCCGCCGACGGTGCTGTTCAGCTACATGAGCGACGACGTGGACAGCGAGTTCACCCGGCCTGCCATCGACTCGCTGCGCGCGGCGTTCGGACCGCAGCCCAAGGGCTCGACGCTGGGCTGGCTGCTCGACCAGTTCGAGAAGGCACCTGACCACCTGTTCGACACCGCCGAGCAGGTGCGGATGGACAGCTGGCACAAGGGCAGGGTCGTCCTCGTCGGTGACTCGGCTTGGTGCCTGACCCTCTACTCCGGCATGGGGGCCTCCAGCGGCCTGGCCGGCGCTGACCAGCTGGGCGCCATGCTCGAGCGGTACCCCTCCGACATACCGCGGGCGCTGCAGGCCTGGGAAGACAAGCTCCGCCCCTTCATCCATTTCCACCAGAGTTCCGGCATGGCCATGCGCAAACTTTTCGTATCGGGCGACCACGCCGAGTACCGGAGACTTTCCGTTCTGTCGAACGTCATGGCCAAGACGTTCAACAGGAAAATTTTCGTCAAGTTGCGGCGTCGCAGCAAGGCCTCTCAGATGAAGACGGTCGACCTTGCCACGGCATGACACTCGCTTCGGTGCGGCCCATCGCACGGGAGGCTCACGCGACGCCGCAAAGACACAGGATCGATTCAACGCGATTCGCGAAATCTCCTGGAACTCTTAAGCGCAGGCGCCGTCGGAACCAGATGATGAAGAGCGGCTTCGAAACACCGGACCCCCAACCAACGCAGCAACCCGCAGTCGAGAAGAACTCGTGATTTGCATTGCTGTGCCGACAAGCACAAACCTCACCATGAGGAGAGATTATGAGGTCAGGAATGCAGCAAGTCGCCCAAGGAATTCACTGGGTGCATGGGAGCAACGCCAACTGGGTGATCATCAAGGATGGGGATGCCGTCACCCTGGTCGACACCGGATACCTCGGTGATCGGCAGCTGCTCCTTGAGTCCCTCGCAACGGTCGGCAGTTCACCTGAGGCGGTCGCTGCGGTGCTGCTCACCCACGCCCACAGCGACCACATCGGCTCGGCGGAGTACCTGCGCGCCACGTACGGCACACCGGTCTACGTGCACAAGGCCGAAGTACCCCACGCCCGCCGGGAGATCCTGCAGCAAGTGGGCCTCGGGCAGGTGCTGCGCAACAGCTGGCGCCCGGGGGTGCTGCCGTGGGCGCTGAACGCGGTACGTGCCGGCGGTAACGCCCACCTCCCGGTGACCTCGCCCGAGCCCTTCCCGACGGCGGGCCCGCTGGATCTGCCCGGGCGCCCGGTGCCCGTGCACACACCCGGCCACACCGACGGACACGCTGTTTTCCACCTACCGGACGCCGGAGTGGTGATCTCCGGCGACGCCCTGGTCAGTGGCCACACAACCTCGCGGATCGAAGGCCCCCAAGTGCTACCAGACATGTTCCAGCACGAGCGCCCCCGGGCGCTGGCCTCGTTGGAGCTGATCGAAGGGCTGGAAGCCGATGTGCTACTGCCTGGGCATGGACCGGTCCACCGGGGTTCTGTACGCGATGCCGTGCGCCTGGCCCGGCAGAAAGAACGGGCGCTGTAGTAGTCCTGCTATCTCGGGTCTGGCAAACGAACGGCCCTGCTCACATTGAGATCGTCTCATCCTGATTTCGCAGTTCGTCGGGCTGTCAATCCCCTCGAACCGTGGAGACGATCTATGCGGCCAGTCCTTCGGCGAGGGTGGCCCGGTAGTCACGTTCGTAGTCGATCGGTCTCTTGAACCCGGTTACTGACCGGGGTGGACGGCCTGGACGCCGGTGCCGGCGTAGGCCTTGGGGGTCAGGGTGAGAAGAAACCGCCCGGCGGGGTGGGCGGCGGATGGGCGGGCGGCGTGGATGGCGTGGACAGCGGCCCAGGAGTGCCCGAAGCGCAGCAATTCGGTGGCGGTGACCGCTGCGTCAGTGTCGAACGCCTCGATCCGGATGAACCGCAGCCCCTTGATGTAGCCCAGCAGTCCGGGCCGCTCGGCGTCACCGGCCGTCAGCGACAGCACCGGCGCATACAGATCACCGAGCCCGCCGGAGGCCTGCACGTAGAACGCGGCGACCGCCTCGTTGAACGGATCCTTCGGGTCGTACAGAGCAGCGGCGGTCGTGTGGTCCAGGACGACCGAGATCGCCGCCACTACGCGGCCGTCTGCGAGCCATGGTGCGCCCCGCCCAGGCGCTCCAGCAGCGCCCGGGCCTTCGCCTCGGCCTCTGGGCTGGGCGCGCTGCCGAGGGCGGAAGCGAGCTCGGCACGGGCCAGCTCGGCACGCTCGGCGTATTCGGCCTGAGTCGGAGTGCCCTGCGCAAGGTCCTCCACCAGGCTGCGAATGGTGGTGCCGTGCTCGGCCGCCAGCTGCGCCAGCCTGTCCCGCGCCGCCGCGCTCACCTTGATGCTCGTCTCGTCTGCTGCCATATTCCTCACTCTACCGCGCTCCTCTACTGCTGGTAGAGGAAACGTGACTATGCGGCAACCCGCCCACATCCGGAAGATCGCTTGGGTGCGGGGCCCGACGTGTCCTATGTCCCGGAAGCCGGGCCACCGCCATCAGGTGGCGTTGGCCCGGCCGGGTACGTCCGGCCAGCCAGTACACGTCCGGATCACCGGTAGCCGTCACTGGCCGAGGGTCAGCCAATGATCACGGAAGCGGGCGATCATCTCCGGGGCCCGGTCGCGCTGTTCCTGCGGATTCGTGCCTGGTCTCGCTGCCGCCGTCGGCGTTTGCGCCGTTCAGCCCGGCGCTCGCGGTATCGGAAGTATTCGCGTACCAGGTCCCGCTTGTGCTGGGACTCATCGGGTACCACGATCTTGGCCGGACCGAGAAGGAGCGACACCACGAGCGTGGCGCACACCGTCACCACCACGGCCTGCCAGGGAGCGTTGGCCATCGTCGGAGCCGTGACGACCGCTGCCGCTGACCACGCTCACAGCCGCCGGCCGGACCCCTCCAAAGCGGGACTGCTGGACCGGCGCGCTCACCGGACTCGCCTCTCTGTCTTGGTCGGGCGCCGCTCCCCGACCTCGTCGCACTCACCCGAGGGTGAACCAGCCAGTACACCAGCGCCACGACGGGGACCGGACCACCACCAGGCGCCCGGCTCCTCTGCCACCCACATCGCCTTGTAACCGGAGACGCGAAAACTGACGGCCCGAGCGGCGCGCAATCCGACCCCGGTCCATGTCGGCGGGCGGGCGCCGAGTGCGGCCACGGCAGCCAGTGGCTTTGCACCGGCCAGACGGGAAGACCCCCCCTCCCGAGGGGCCGCTCTTGCGGACTGTTCCGAGAAGTACCCCGTGTACCCCCCCCCACCCCGTGTGGGCGGCATCAGTCGGATTGCACAGTTTCTGTCCCGTTGGCGTCCGAGGCCGGAGCGATCGAGAGAGCGCCCGGCAGCGCGCGACGCGAGTTGATGCCGAGTTTCGTGAACACCTTCCGTAGATGCCACTCCACGGTGTGTGGGCTTATGAACAGCTCCGTACCGATCTTCGTGTTCGTCATGCCGTTGGCGGCCCGAGTTGCGATCTGTGATTCTTGTGGGGTCAGGGCACTCGTCGGGTTGGCTTCTCGAACCCGGACGTGCTCGCCGGTGGCGAGCAATTCGCGGCGAGCGCGCTCCGCGAATGCCTTCGCCTGCATTCCGTCGAACATCTCGTGGGCCGTGCGAAGATGCTCGCGGGCGAGCGCACGGCGACGGGACCGACGTAGCCACTCTCCGTAGAGGAGATGGGTACGTGCTACTTCCACGACAACGCGGCCGCGCGTGAACTCTTCGACGGCGGACTGGTAGAGGCGGTCGGCCTCGTCATCGTCGTCGGTGAGGAGGGCTTGGCTGCGGGCGCTGGCGCCGCATGCCCAGCCGGACTTGGCGGTTCGGGCGAGTTCGATCAGGTGGGTGAGCGAGGCGCGCGCTTCGTCGATCTTGCCGCAGCGGGTGGCGGCTTCGATGTGTTCGACTCGCGACAATCCGGCGAAGTTGAATCCGTCATGTTCGATTCCGGAGCGAGCGGCTTCCAGTGCCTGGTCGTAGCGTGCCATGCCGTTGAAAAGCACGCCTTGGCTGTAGCCCGTGACGCCCAGGAGGGATACCTCGCTCCGTTCTGCGGTGTCTGTCTTGGCGTTTTGGATGATGCCGGCGGCAGCGTCTTCGTCGCCTCGCCATGCGGCCAGGACGAGCGCTGCGAATTGATGCGGTGCGCGCCCGGTCGCCGCGCCGATGGCGTCGGCTTCGTCGATCATTTGGGTTGCTTCGGCGAAGTTGCCGGTGTGGATGTGGACCCCGCTGAGGTAGATCAGTGCCGGCGGTAGTGCGCCGAGTGCTCCGATGTCGCGAGCCAGGCGCACCGCCCGTGTTGCCAGCGCATCCCAGGCATGCAGGTCCCAGGCGTGGTGAATGACCGCTTCCAACGCGACCGGGGCCAGGAGAAGCCAGCGCATGGTCGCCTCCCGGGTGCCGAGTTCCTCCTGTGCCAGAGGTTCCAGCGCGCGCCGCAGAGCCGGGACGCCGGTCTCGTAGCCGTCTGTGAGGAGCGTGGAGACACCGTCGAGGAGCAGGTCGGCGGCCTTGGAATCCGAAGGAGGCGCCCCGGATGCGCGGGCCGCGATCGCTGCGGCGCGGGCACCTGTCGGACCGTGGACCGTGCTGGCGAAGATGGTCGCGCTGATCGCCTCGAGGTAGGTCTCGCGTGCCAGTGGCGACTCGGCGGCCGCAAAGTGTGCGGCGGCGTCGAGGAACAGAGGTGCCGCCTCGTCTCTGCGGCTGCGGGCGATGAGGATCCTGGCACGCAAGCGTGTCTGGCGTGCGCGGTCCATAGGGGAGAGGGGGCACAGTTCGGCCCGCGTCGCCAACTCCGTGGCGTTGTCGGGGGAAGCGGCTGACAGGTGCGCCTCGGCGGCCGAGAGGGCCCTGCGCCCCCGCGTCCCGGGATCCGGCGTCACATCGGCTGCGCGCTCCAGCAGAACCGCCTCGGCGGCCATGCCGCCGCGCTGCCGGGCACGGCCGGCGGCCTGCTCCAGGCCTGAGGCCGCTTCCTCGTCCGGCCCTTCCGCGGCCTGCGCGGCATGCCAGGCCCGCCGGTCGGGATCCAGTACCGGGTCCGTGGCCGCGGCCAGCGCCTGGTGTACAGCACGGCGCTTTTCCGGGTCGGCGTTGTGGTAAACCGCGGAACGCGCCAGCGGGTGCCGAAACCGAACAGACTCACCGAACTCGATCAGGCCGGCCGCTTTGGCCGGTGCGCCATTGCGAGGGATCTTCATGTGGGTGGCTGCGCGCATCAACAGATGTCCGTCACCGACCGGTTCCGCTGCGGCGATCAGCAGCAGCGTTCGCGTGTGCTCCGGCAGCGAAGCAAGCCGACTGGCGAAGTCCTGCTCGATGCGGCTGGACACCGTTCCTGTTCCCCGGAGATCAGTGGAAGTGGAGGCCACACCGTAAGCCAGCTGAGCCGCGCTGCTACCCCGGGAAAACTCAAGGAGCGCAAGAGGGTTGCCGTCCGTCTCGGCCACCATCCGGTCCCGGACCCGCTTCTCCAGCCGCCCGCCGACGGCAGTCTCGAGGAGTTCTCCGCCTGCGGCGGTATCGAGACCCCCGATCCGCAACTCCGGCAGACCGGCGAGTGCTGCCTGTCCCTCAGGGTCGCGTACCGCGAAGACCATAGCTATGGCCTCGGCGCACAGTCGCCGAGCCACGAACTCCAGCGTCTGCAAGGAAACCTGGTCAAACCACTGGGCGTCGTCCACCACGATGAGTACCGGTCGGTTCTCTGAAGCCCGGGTGAGCAGAGTCAGCACGGCGAGGCCGACCAGAAAGCGGTCGGGTGGATCGCCTGCTGCCATCCCGAATGCCACCCGGAGGGCATCGCGCTGGGGTTCCGGCAACGCTTCGACGCCGGCCACGAACGGCGCACATAGCTGGTGCAGGCTCGCGTAGGGCAGCTCCATGTCGGCCTCGATGCCCTGCCCCCGGGTCACCGTCACACGTGACGCCTGGCCAGCCGCATACTCCAGAAGCACCGACTTCCCGATACCTGCTTCGCCGCGGATCACCAACACACGGGACCCACCCTCACGCAAGGTAAACAGCATGTCATCGAGTGCCGCGCACTCGGTGCGTCGGCCGACCAGGGCGGGAAGCGGGCTTGTGGCCATGCGACTCGACTCCTAGAGGATGCCCGGGACCACCCCAGGGCAATTTTCGGAACTCTTTGCAAAAACAATACCTGGGACGTCTCGGACCACGTGGGCGGCATGAGGTCGAGCAACTGTGACAGTCTCCACACTTTGTGACCGCGAAATTGTCACAGACGTCGCCTCTATCCGGTCGACAGGTACGGTCCGTCCGCCGTCACAGGAGGCCTCATGTCATCGCTCGGTCACCACCTCGCCACATCCGTCCTTGTGGTGGGCACCGGGACAGCAGGTCTTCGAGCAGCTGTCGAGGTCGCCGAAGCCGGTGTGTCGGTCATCGCAGTAGGCAAGCGCACTGCCGAAGACGCCCACGGTGTTATGGCGGCTGGTGGGATCAACGCGGCGTCGGCCACCGTCGGCCCTGCGGCGACGTGGGAGCAGCATGCGGCTGACACGTTGCAAGAGAGCGGCTTGCTGGCCGACCCACGCACTGTGCTGGTCGTGGCCCACGAAGCCGCGCGGAGACTCCACGACCTCGAGCGTTACGGCATGCGTTTCGATGACCATGGCGATTTGCGGACCAGCCACCGTCAACGTGGCGCCCACTCATACTGCAGAGCCGCGCTCGGGGACGAGGTCACAGCCTCGCAGGTACAGCGAGTGCTCCTGAAACGGGCAAAGCAACTCGCCGTTCCCATCCTGACGAGCCTGTTCGTCACTCGGCTTCTGGTCGACGACGGCACGGTGTTCGGCGCCTATGGATTCGACCTCGCCGACGGTTCGCGCTACCTCGTACACGCCGACGCCGTCATCCTGGCGACAGGGGGGCATACCCGCATCTGGCGGGTCACGTCCTCGCGCCGCGACGAGAACACCGGCGACTCCTTCCGCCTGGCCACCGAGGCCGGTGCCCGGTTGCGCGACCCCGAACTGGTGCAGTTCCACCCCTCCGGGCTGATCAAGCCAGAGAAGGCGGCCGGCACACTGGTCAGCGAGGCTGCACGCGACCAGGGCGGGATCCTGCTCAACAACCTCGGCGAGCGGTTCATGACCCGCTACGATCCCGAGCGCATGGAGCTGTCCAGCCGAGACAAGGTCGCGGTGGCCTCCTACACAGAGGTCAAAGAAGGCCGCGGAACCCAGGCCGGCGGCGTGTGGCTCGATTTGTCCCACCTGCCGAGAAAGACGGTTCTGGCCCGACTCTCAGCGGTGCACCAGAGCCTCTTGGAGCAGCACATGCTCGATGTCACCCGCGACCCGATCGAGATCGCACCGACCGCTCACTACTCCCTTGGCGGTATCTGGGTCAGGCCTGAGGACCACAGCACCGATGTCGACGGACTTTTTGCGATCGGGGAGGCCGCCAGCGGCCTGCACGGCGCAAACGAGTTGGAGGGCAACTCACTGATCGAACTACTCGTCTACGGCCCGATCGCCGGCCGGGCCGCAGTGGAGTACTCGGCCAAGCTCACCGGCCAGCAACGGTCACTCGGAGCAGTTCGCGACGCCGAGTCGGACGTGAGCCGACTCCTCACCGCTGACGGCGACCAGAACGTCCGCGCGCTGCAACGGTCAGTACGCCACCTGATGACTGAGCACGCAGGTGTGGTGCGAAGCGAAGCCGGACTCGCCGCCGGCCTCGCCTGCCTCGCCGAGATCGAAACCCGAATGGTCGACGTAGGCGTCCACGTCGACATCAGCGGCTTCCAGGACCTGGCACACGCCTTCGACCTCAGATCCGCCGTCCTCGCCGCACGAGCGACCCTCGAGTGCGCGTTGCAGCGGCGTGAGACCCGGGGCTGTCACCACCGCTCCGACTATCTCGATCTCAATCCGGACCTGAGAGTCAACCTGTTGTGGTCGGCGCAGACAGGGGTGAGCTACGAACCGGTCCCCCCGATTCCCACCGCCATCGCTGAGTTGATGCACGACGTCCCGTAGCCGCCTGGCCCACGACACGCCCAGCATCGCCACAGCCGCTGGCTGCGAGCACGTCTCCACGACTTCGGTGCCGAGGGCCTCCAGTGACCGGCTCTCATCGCGGCGTGGCTGAGCAAGTCATCTCGGGCTCCCTGCCGTGTCGTGCGGGCAGCCGGAGCCTGCCCCCGACCGGAGTGCTGTCCGGCGATCCGTGTCACGTTCCGCTCGGGGGCCCGGTCAGTAATACGGCACGGGGTGCACCAATCGCGTCCAACGGTGTCACAACACTGGCACCGTGGCTGTCGTCCGCGACGAGCCGTCCGCGTGAGTGCTGTCCGTCGCCCCACGCCCCTGGGTGGCCGGGGACCCGCACGTCTGGTTCGGTCGCCCCCGTGTTCTCTTTCCCCAAGACCGTGACAGGAAGGCTGCCATGAGTGACCCGGTTTCCCCCGTAAAGTCCACCGCGACGAGCCAGCTCGACCAGCTGCCCGACCGTGACGCCGAGGAGACCACGGAATGGCGGGCCTCGATGGACGCGGTGATGAGGAACGCGGGTCCGGAACGGGCCGGCTACCTTCTGCGGCGCATCCACGAGCACGCGGCCCGGTCCGGCGTCGCGCTGCCCGGCCTGCTCTCCTCGCACTACATCAACACGATCCCGGCCTCGGCACAGCCGGCGTTTCCGGGAGACCTCGCCATGGAGTCCCGGATCACGGCGTGGAACAGATGGAATGCGGCGGTGATGGTGTCCCGCGGATCTCACCTGGGCCTGGGGGGCCACATCGCCACCTACGCGTCGGCGGCATGGCTCTACGAGATCGGGTTCAACCACTTCTTCCGGGGCAAGGACGAGGACGGCTCCGGAGACCAACTGTTCGTGCAGGGGCACGCGTCGCCCGGCATCTACGCCCGAGTCTTCCTGGAAGGACGGCTGAGCGAGGACCAGCTCGACGGTTTCCGGCGTGAGAGCGGTGGCAACGGACTGCCGTCCTACCCGCACCCCCGGCGTCTGCCGTGGCTGTGGGAGTTCCCGACGGTCTCGATGGGCCTCGGCCCCCTGGGGGCGATCTATCAGGCCCGGTTCAACCGCTACCTGCACGACCGGGGCATCAAGGACACCGCGCGTTCACGGGTCTGGGCGTTCCTCGGCGACGGGGAGACGGACGAGCCCGAGGCGACCGCCGCACTGACGCTCGCCGCCCGCGAGGGCCTCGACAACCTGACCTTCGTCATCAACTGCAACCTGCAGCGCCTCGACGGCCCCGTGCGGTCCAACTCCAAGATCATCCAGGAGCTGGAGGCGCGCTTCCGCGGGGCCGGCTGGAACGTGGTCAAGTCTCTCTGGGGCGAGGCGTGGGACTCCGTGCTGCAGCAGGACACCGACGGCGCGCTGGTGCGCCGTCTAGGCGCGGTGCCCGACGCCCAGATGCAGACCTACGCCGCACGGGACGCCGCCTACGTGCGCGAGCACTTCTTCGCCGGCGACGCGCTCGGCGGTCTCGCCGCGGGGCTGAGCGACGCCCGGCTCACCGAGATGTTCCGGCACTCGCGCGGTGGCCACGAGCCGCTCAAGGTGTACGCCGCCTACCGGGCCGCGGCCGAACACCGGGGAGCGCCGACCGTCATCCTCGTCCAGACGGTCAAGGGACACACGCTCGGACCGGACTTCGAATCGCGCAACGCGAACCACCAGATGAAGAAGCTCACGACACGCCAGTTCCGTGAGCTGCGTGACGCTCTGGAGCTTCCCCTCCCCGACAGCGCGCTGAGCGGGGACGTGGTGCCCTTCGGCCACCCCGGGGCGCAGTCTCCAGAGGTGCAGTACCTGCGGGAGCGCCGCGCCGCCCTGGGCGGCCCCGCGCCGGTGCGCAGGGTCGTCCACAGGCCGCTTCCGCAGCCGTCGTCCCGACCCTTCGAGGCGCTCCACAAGGGCTTCGGCAGACAGGAGATAGCCACGACAACGGCACTGGTCCGCCTCGTCAAGGACCTGATGCGCGACCCGGAGACCGGGCGCCGCTGGGTGCCGATCATTCCCGACGAGGCCCGCACGTTCGGGATGGAGTCGCTGTTCCCGACGGCCGGCATCTACTCACCCGACGGCCAGACCTACGATCCGGTCGACGCGGACCAACTCCTGCACTACCGGGAAGCCAAAAACGGCCAGCTCATCGACGAGGGCATCACCGAGGCCGGTTCGACGGCCGAGTTCACCGCCGCGGCCACGTCGTACGCGACCCACGGCGAACCCATGATCCCGTTCTACATCTTCTACGCGATGTTCGGGTTCCAGCGCACCGGCGACCAGTTCTGGGCGCTCGCGGACCAGTTGGGGCGCGGGTTCGTCATCGGCGCGACTGCCGGCCGCACAACGATGACGGGGGAGGGGCTGCAGCACGCCGACGGGCACTCCCACCTGCTGTCGTCCACCAACCCGGCTGCGGTGAGCTACGACCCGGCCTTCGCGTACGAGATCGCGGTGATCGTCAAGGAAGGGCTGCAGCGGATGTACGGCGAACGGCCGGAGGACGTCTTCTACTACCTGACGGTGTACAACGAGGCCAAGCCGCAGCCGCCCATGCCGGCCGAAGCGTCGATCGAGGAGGGGATCCTGCGCGGCATCTACTGCTACCGGCGGGCCGACTTCCCCGGCGCCGGGCCGGGGATCCAACTGCTGGCGTCCGGAACGGCCATCCACTGGGCCTTGGAGGCCCAGGAACTCCTGGCGTCCCAGTGGGGTGTCCGGGCCGACGTGTGGTCGGTGACGTCGTGGACGGAGCTTCGCCGCGACGCGCTGGCCGCCGACCGGGCGCGGCTGCGCGGTGAGCAGCGCGTGCCGTACGTGACCCGTGCGCTCGCGGGGGCGCAGGGCCCGGTCCTGGCCGTGAGCGACTGGATGCGGCAGGTGCCGGACCAGATCAGTCAGTGGGTGGAGCAGGACTACTCGTCGCTCGGTACGGACGGGTTCGGGCTCTCGGACACCAGGGAAGCGGTGCGCCGCCACTTCCACGTGGACCCCGAGTCCATCGTGGTGGCCGCTCTGGACCGGCTGGCCGGGACGGGAGCAGTCGACCCGGAGACGGTCACGAAGGCCCGCGACCGTTACGGCTGGCAGGGCTGACCCGTCGGTCCGGTGAGCGGGCACCCGGCGCTGTCACACAGGCGGCGTCTGAATTGTCTTACAGGTGGTGAGCCGGCCGCCTCCCCGCGCACTCGCCGTCTCAGTCATGGTTGCCGGCCGGTCGGGTGGTGCTGCTCGTAGGGGCGGGGCGGCGTCCGGTGGTGACGAGCTGAGCGGCCGCGGAGAAGCCCGGATCATGCACCGCCCGCGGCTTGCGCCACGGCACCAACACCGCCGATATCGCCTGATCCAGACCGGTCTTACGGACCGTCTCCACCAGCAGCACACCACCGGCCTGGGAGACGATCCCGCGGCCGCCGCCTTCGGTACGGACACGCGGATAAGACCCGATACGATTGTCGGGTAGCCCTGGTGCATTGCTGCACCAGGGCCCCCTCAGAACCGGACGTGCCCGCTTTCCAGGCATCTCGGCTCAAGCAAGCCCTGAAGGCTCTCGGGTGTGCTGATTTCCCGCACTGTCCGCCGTTTTGCGTCGGATGCACGAGGCGTGGGCGAGGCGGAGTTGCACCCCACCCGGCGTTCCTGCTCCCTGATAGGCGATGTGACGTGCTTTCATCGCTGTCCGGGTGGTGCAGAGCCACTGCTCCCACCCGGTCGGGGACTGCGGAGGCCGGCCGGCGTGCAGCAGCAGTTGGCCGCGATCGGATTGATCGTCCGCAGCATCGCGAGAGGAGGAGCGCCGCGAAGGGCACGGACCTCCTCGCGCAGCCGTTCCCGGATCCGCTAGACGGCCGTCGCGCTCGGCTTGATCAGCAGCTTGCCCCTTCGATAGCGGCGCACGTTGAATCCGAGGAACTCGAAGCCGGCCTCCGCGTGGACGATGCGTGTCTTGTCCTCGTTGAAGACCAGCCCCCTCGGCGGTCCATGCGGCAAGCCGCGCCTTGAGAGCGACGTTCAGGAGCACGGGGCTGATCACCCCGCCCTGGGGCGTCCCCCCCTGGGTCGTGGTGAACCGGCCGCGACCACGCCGACCTTCAGCCACTGCCGCACCACGTCCCGGGCGGGAAGGGTGCCGAGACGGGCGAGAAGGTCGTCGTGGTCGATGCGGTCGAACGCCGCCGCCAGGTCAGGGTCCAGGATCCACACGCGCCCGGGTTCCTCCCGTTCAGCTTGTTGTAGATGACCCCGATCGCGGCATGGCAGCCCCGGCCCGGGCGGAAGCCGTACGACCTCGCCTCGAACCGGGCCTCCCACTCGGGCTCCAGCGCGTTCGCCGCCCGGGCCTGATGGCATCGGTCGATGATCACGGGAATGCCGAGCGGGCGGCGCTTTCGCCCCGCCCCGTTCTTCGGGATGAACACCCGCCGGACCGGACGCGCCCGCCATCTACTGGAGCGCTGCTGGATGAAGCGCGCCAGTTCGGCCTCGCCCGGGGCGGTGAGCACGACCTGCCCGTCCACCCCGGCCGTCTTGCGTCCGGCATTGATCTCCGTCGCCCGCCGCACGCTGACCAGCGTGTGGGAAAGGCTCCGGAGCATCAGCTTCGGCAGGTTCCGCGTCCGGCCTTCCCCTTGCCTGTCGCCTCCGGGGGGAACGGAGATCCTCGGGGTTCTTCCTGGAGCTTCGCACCCCGCCGTTGCCAGCGACGCACGTCCAGGCGGGGACGGGTCATCGGACACGAACCCGGGACTACCCTGTCATCGGCGACACCGCCGACCCCCTCTCCAGGAGCATCCACTCAACACACACGACCTCGTGTCGGACTCTCACCTGGAAGGTGCCTCGGGCGGTGGCGGGAACAAGGACCTCAGCAATCCTCATTCTCGCTGGTCAGAGGCACTTTCTGCTTTCGTGATCACTAGTCGGACAATCCACCTGGTGAAAGCGTGGGGCTAGAACGCGATCATGTGCGGATGGCAGAGCGGGTACGCGTTCGCAAGATCGATGGCGACAACGGGCAGCGCCTGTTGCCGACCGTCCGTAGAGGCACCGGTTCGGTGGTGACCTGGCGGCGGGCACAGATGGTGCTGCTTTCCGCGCAGGGCAGGCCCGTGACAGAGATTACCGAGGTGACGTTCACCAGCCCGGACCGGACCCGGGACACGCTCCAAGAGCTGGGCGCGCGGGCCAAGCAGTACCTGCCGGAGTGACGCCCCGTCCGCTCAGTCGATGCGCTGTCCGTCGGTGCTCTGCTCCACCCAGACGATCTTCCCGTCGTCGGTGTAGCGTGTCCCCCAGCGGTCCGAGGCCCGCGCGACGAGGAGCAGCCCGCGGCCGCCTTCGTCGGTGGCACGGGCGTGCCGCAACCGGGGAGATGTGCTGCTGCCGTCGGAGACCTCGCAGGTCAGCACGTGGCTGCGGATGAGCCGGAGCGTCACGGGCGGCTTGCCGTACCGGATTGCGTTGGTGACGAGTTCACTGACGATCAGTTCGGTGGCGAAGGACGCCTCCTCCATGTCCCACGCGGAGAGCTGCCGGGTGGCCAGGGAGCGGGCCTTGGCGACCGTGGCCGGGTCGCTGGGCAGATCCCACGAGGCGACGCGTGCCGGGTCCAGTTCGTGGGTGCGTGCGACCAGGACGGCGGCGTCGTCCCGGGGCCGCGGCGGGACCAGGGCTTCGATCAGCATCGCGCACGTCGACTTCACGGGGCCCGGCGGGTCCGTGAGCAGGGCGGTCAGGCGCTCCTCGCAAGCGGCCTCGGGCAACCATCCCGGGAACAGGCCAGGGGTGTACAGGACCAGCGTAGAGTCCTCGGGGACCGCGAAGTCCTCCCTGCCGAACGGCGCCCCCGGGCAGCACAGCGTGTCGCCGACCGGGCTCCCCAGCCTCCTGACGGTGCCGTCCGCGAGCGCGACCACCGGCCACGGGTGACCGGCGGTCGACGCGGAGCAGCGCCGGGACAGGGGGTCGTAGATCAGATAGAGGCAGGTGGCCCCGCACTCCCGCCCGTGGGCCCACTTCGCTCCGTCCGGTGCCGCACGGTCGTCGTCGCCGGAGCCGCTCACGCCGACGGGCCCGCGCACCATGTCGTCGAGCCGGGCGAGCAGTTCGTCCGGTTCCAGGTCCAGGTCGGACAGCGTGTGCATGGCGGCCCGCAGCCGTCCCGCGGCGGCGGCCGACTGGATGCCGCGCCCCGGCACCCGGCCGGCCACGAGGGCCACCCTGGCCCCGGAGAGCGGCACGACGTCGACCCAGTCCCCGCCGGAGCCCGCGGACACGTACGCGTGCGCCACCTCCAGCGCCTGCTGGTGCGGAAGCCGGGCCGGGCGCAACGCGTGCTGCAGCGCGACCAAGGAGTTGTGCTCGCTCAGGTGCCGACGGGCGTTGTCGAGGCTCTCGGCCGTGCGCCGGCTGAGCTGGCCGACGAGGGCGACGTCGTCCACCCCGAAGGGCCTGCGCTCCCCCCAGCGGCAGAAGGTCGCGAGCCCGAGCACCCGGTCCTGGGCGACCAGCGGTGCGACGATCAGCGAGTGCACCTCCTCCCCGGTACCCATGGGCGTCCTCATGCCCCGCAACGCCTGCTGGCCCAGCGGGGAGAGGGGATCGACGAGGGTGGGCTCCAGACATGCCAGGGCCTCTCCCGGGGCCACCGGAGGGAGCGGCTCCTCGGGCACATCGGCCGTCCCGGAGGGGTCGTCGTCGCGGGAGCGGGCGGCCGCCCGGCGCAGTACGGTGCCCGGCCGTAGGGGCCCCGCCTCCAGGTCCTCGCCGGCGAGGACAGCCTCGAGCAACTCGACGGCGACGCTGTCGCCCGCGACCGGCACCGACACCTCCGCCAGGCCCCGGGCCGTGTCCAGCGCGTCGAGCGTGGCACCGATCCGGGTGCTGGCCTGCGCCAGCACCGTCAGCCGCTGGTGGGCGAGGTGGCGGTCGGTGACGTCCACGGTGGCGTCCGCGATGCCGAGGACCCTGCCGTCGGCGTCCTCCATCCGGAAGACGGAGGCGGAGTAGACGTGCTCGTGCTGGGGATCGCCAGGGGGGTGGATTCGCTTCTCGACGCCGACCGCCGGCTCACCGGTGGCGAGCACCTCCGCCATGACCCGCTCCACCGACTGCACTCCGAAGCCGGACCACACCTCCGTCGGACGCCTGCCCAGGGCCTCCTCGACGGAGGTGCCCTGCATGCCCTCGGCCGCGGGGTTGAACCGCACCAGGCGCAGTTCGGGGTCGAGCAGGAACAGTCCCGTGGGGGCACGAGTGAAGAGCATCTCCAGAAGCGCCCGCTCCAGTTCCGGGGTGTCCCCCAGCCGCGCGAACCCGCCGGGAGCCGCCAGCCGGCGCATGTCCGCGGTCGCGTTCCGCTGCGCGGTCGGGTCCGGCTCGACGAAGCCGTCCGGATCGGCCGGGATCAGCAGCACGTCCCACCCGGTCCGCACGTCGGTGCGCTGCGGCCGGACGGCCAGCCGGCAGCGCACCAGACCACCGTCGCGGTGTCGCAGGGTGACGGTGAAGTCCTCACCGGCGGGGGCCTGGAGCCCTTCGACGGCCATGCCCAACAGCAGGTCCATGGCCGGACGCCCCCGTACGGACTCCTCCGGGTAGCCGAGCAGCTTCTGGGCTGCGGGGCTCCACCTCGCCAAGATGCCGTGCTGGTCGACCATGACGTGGATCCGCTCCCGGACCACGGGGTCGTGAACCGGGCGACCGGTGGTGTGCGACGCAGACATAACGATCAGCTCTCACTCGCCACAGAGCCCTGTATCCGTCCAGTCTCCTCCAAGGCCCCCCCGCGTGCATGGCCTCGACGCCCTCAGACCAGAGTGGAGCTGTGCACGCTGTCCGACGGAACGGAGGCGGAGCTCACCTTCCTCGGTGTGCGGCGCTGGACATAGGCGGCGGCACCTCGCCCGACTTCACGGCCTCACTGTCGCTCCGAGCAGGACGGCTGACCCACGAGCTTCCATGAACCAGTGGGCCGCCTTCTCCCGCTGCCGGAGCCGCCTGGACGACACCGGCATGGTTCGGGTCGTGCCGCCGGAGAGCACCACATGGAGGAGCGCCACGGGTGGCGCCGCTGCCGGGACACTCTGACATCGGCCAAGTCCATCTGATCACCACGGCACCCTTCGCACGGATACGGACCGCGCCGGGCGCCGTGCTCTTCCCTCGAGTGCGGCGCCCCAGCTGCCATATCAGGGCGTACCGAGGCCCCCGTAGCCGCCTGTGCTCGGATGCGGACGCCCACCCGAGGCTCGCACCTCGCTCGGGCTCCGCCAACGAAAAGCTGTGACACGCTATGTTTCGTGTCCTCCGTCGTGCTCCTCGGCCGGAGGTCGGGAGAACCGCAGACTCGTCGGGTCCGAGGATGCTGCCGCTCAGGGACGCCGGAGCCCGGCGGCTCCGGCGTCCCCGCGGTACGACACGGATGAACGCTATGACCGGCGCTGTACCCACCAGAAGCAGAATGCGGTGACGGCGCCCGTCATGGCCAGCAGCACCGCGGCCATGACCCACTGGAGCGGCCAGAAGTGGGTGGCCGGGTGGTACTGAATCCATACACCGGCCACGTCGTGGGCCCTGACACAGGCTGCGGATGCTTCGGTGAGACCACCGCATGCGGTGGAGGTGAACTTCTCTCCCGACGTGGTCAGGTACCCCCAGTCGATGTTCCAGGAGGAGTACGGCTTGCTGGGCAGGTCCATCGGCCATGCATGGGGTTGCAGAAGCCCCAGGGGAGTCGGTGAGCCGTACATGTCGGCGGTGAACTGTTGTGCCGTCGCCTCCTTCGTGGGCCACAGCAGGGGGCGCAGGAGACTCAGGCCGGCCCAGCCGGCGACGCAGGCAGCACCGGTGACGGCCATGGCCGCCACTGTGCGGCGCATGACGACGCCGATCGCCGCGCCGGTGACCAGTGCGATCAGGGACATGGCGACCGGTACCACGCCGATGTTGTGGAACGGCGGGGAGTCGTACCAGTGCATCCCCTTCAGCAGTTCGTCCGCGGGTTTCCACCACCAGGTGTAGAGAGCCGACAGGATGCCGGTGCCGACGAGCGTGACGACGGTGGGCACACCGAGTTTGTACGCGAACCACCGGGTGCCGCTGACGGACTGCGACCGCGACAGCAGATACGTGCCGTTCTCCATCTCACGGGAGATCAGGGGCCCGCCCAGGAAGACGCCGATGATCAGTGGGACGAAAGAGATCACAAGGCCGGTGTAGTGCAGCAGGTCGTAGAACTGCCCGCGGAAGGCGTTCACCCCCTCACAGCGCGGCTCAGGGGCGTCGTACACGCAGCCGAGCAGGTTGTGGGCGCCGATGTACCGGACCATTTCGGCGCGCTGGAAGACGACGAACACGGCGAACGCGGCGAGCAGGCCGGCGCCGGTCCAGAACGCGGCACGGTGCTGGCGCCAGATGAGCCAGACGGGGCCGGACAGGTGCGGGAAGCGCACAGGAGAGAGGGAGACCGTGGCGGCGTGGCTGTCGTTCATGCGGCGTCGTCCTTACCGGCGCCGGTGCGCGCGCTGGGAGTGATCAGGGGAGGGACGTCGGAGACACCGAGATAGGCGATCAGAAGCTCCTCCAGGTTTGGCTGGTGTCGCATCCATGTGCCGGCCACCGGTCCCTCGGGTCGGATCAGGGCCGTGACCTGCCCGCCGGAGCGCTCCGTCGAGACGACGGTGTGAGGGGCGAGTTCGGGGGGCGAGACGTGCCCGTTGTCGCGGCCGACCAGCATGGTGTGCGCGGCGAGCAGGTCGTCGATCTCCCCGGCCAGTTGTACGCGGCCCCCTGTGATCGTGAGGAGGTAGTCGCACACGGCGTCCATCTCGGAGACCAAGTGCGTGGACATCAGAACGGTGGTTCCGTGTTCGGCCACCTCGCTCATCAGAGCCGCCGTCATCTCGTGGCGCACACGTGGGTCCAGGTCGGACATGGGTTCGTCCAGGAGCAGCAGTCGAGGCCGTTTGCCGAGCGCAAGGGCGAGGGCGACCCGGGTGCGCTGGCCGCCGGAGAGGTGTCCGACCTTCGCGTGCAGCGATATCTCGCCCTGTGCCACGAGGCGCTCCGCGACCCCCTGGTTCCAACCAGGGTTCATCTCACGGCCGGCACGAAGCATCTCGGCGACGGTGAACCCCGGATAGAGCGGCTTGCTCTGCCCGACGAACGCCACACGCCCGCGACTCGCCGGCGTCCTCGGATCGTCACCGAACACACTCAGTGCGCCCTGAGTGGGCTTCAGCACATCGGCGGCCATGGACAGCAGCGTCGTCTTGCCCGCCCCGTTGGGGCCCACGAGGGCGCAGATCCGCCCGGCGGGCAGGCGGAAGCTGCAGTCCCGCAGTGCCCAGGACCGGCCGAACCGCCGTCCCAATCCGCGGGCTTCCAAGGCGGTTCGGTCCCGAGCCGGCCCTGCATGGTGAGAGCCCGGTCCGCCGGCATGGTCAGTGGGCAAAGGCTTGTTCATCACACTTCCTCAATGTCTGTCTCACAAGGCGTGGGCCCTTCGCGGGAATCGGCGGTATGGCCTTCTGCGGGCAGTGCGTCGTAATCCGCGATGAGGTCCGTGAACAGGGCGGCCACGTCGTCCCTCCCGACCCCCGCCGCGTGGGCCCGCCGCAGCCACTGCAACAGGCCCGTACGCAGAGCCGAGTCGCCGGAAGTCTCAGGTCGCGACAGTGACCGGGTCACGAACGTCCCGGCGCCCCGTCGTGATTCGACCAATCCTTCGTGCTCGAGTTCCCGGTAAGCCTTGTGCACGGTGTTGGGGTTGATGGCCGTCATCCCCACCACTTCGCGAGCCGTCGGCAGCCGATCGCCCGGCGCCAGCAGGCCCAGCCGCATCGCCTGCTTGGTCTGCTGGACGATCTGCATGTAGGCGGTCACGCCACTGCGTCGATCGATGCGGTATCGCACCCGAATCAACCTTCTACTAGTGAACTAGTAGAAGAAGGTTGCGGGTGAACCCGTCAGGTGTCAAGCCGAAGGCCTGGAGGTACGGCTCGGCAGAGGGAACGCCGCACAGCGGCCTTGTCCCGCTGTCACACGTACCGCTTCCTCCCTGCCCTACCGCGCACTGACGTTGGCCGCGGTCGTGATGACCTTGAGCGGCGTGCAGCGCCATCGTAGAGAAGGTGGTTTGCTGCTGGTCTTCCCCCGGTCGACCGGCGGCGGACCCGTGCCGACGCTTGGAGGGGTTGCAGCAGACAGCAGTTTCGACCAACTGCACCACATCCTGCTGGCCGAACTGAACGCGGTCGGCCACCTCGCGACTGGGTCGAGAGCCTGCGTGGACGGCTCCCACATCCACGCGAAGGGAGGGCTCCGACACAGGTCCGCTCGGAGCCGAACCTCAGCTTGCCTGGGTAGCGGTCTTGTGTTGCTGGCCGTGGTCGACCCGGTGGACGACACCTACCGGCAGCAGATGAGCCGGCGGCCACCGTTGACGTGCTTTTCTGAGGTGCCAGTTGTGAAGGATCTTCCAGGTCTTCACGCGGGCGATGGCGTGTTCGAAGTGGGCGCGAACTTTGCGGTGGGAGGCATCGTGTTCCTCATTCCAGGCCGGGAGTTCGCCTGGCCGCGTTCGAGGCGGTGCGGGATAACCAGGCCGGTGCCCCGGTAGCCGCCATCCGCGAGCACTGTCGTCTTACCCCACCGCGCCCGGAATACCGCAGGCTTACCCTGTCGTGCCGTTCTCGGGCGTCTCACGCGTGGCATCCGGAGGACGGCGTCCACTCCGCGGGACCGACGGACCGTTCGGCCGCGTCGCCGGGCGAACCGCGAGCGCCGAGCTGCCCGAGGGGAGGGGCGAGAAGCCGCCGGACTCGCCTGACAGATCGTCAGCCACGTGGGTCGGGCCGGACCTCGAGTGTTCCGCCACCCCCGACGGCCGCCCCGGAACGGCCCCGCTCATGTGCCCCGCACGACCGGGGGAGCCGCCTGGCCGTCGACGGGGATGTCCAGCCGCGCGGCCACGGAGGCGAGGGCCGCGCCCAGAGGGAGTGCGGCCCGGGTGAGGGCGTGCCGGTCACCCCGGGTCGGATCCCGATTGATGATCAGCACCGGCTTCCCGGCCTGCGCCGCCTGACGGACGAATCGGAGCCCGGACATCACCGTCAGTGAAGACCCCAGGACAAGCAGCGAGGCCGCCTCACCGACCAGGTCGCGGCAGTGCTCGACCCGCCGCGGCGGAACGTTCTCCCCGAAGAACACCACGTCCGGTTTGAGAACGCCGCCGCAGCGCGTGCAGGGCACCACGCGGAAGTCGCCGACCTGTGCGGCGGTGAGGTCGGCGTCGCCGTCCGGGTTGATTCCGGCGGCCACCGGCTCGAAGCCCACGTTCGCCTCCTCCAGGCGCCGGGCGAGCTCGTGGCGTGGGCTGAAGGCGCCGCAGGACAGGCAGACGACCCGGGCCAGGCTTCCGTGGAGTTCCACGACGCCCTCGCTGCCCGCGGCCTGGTGCAGTCCGTCGACGTTCTGGGTGATCACGCCCGTGAGCAGGCCGTGCCGCCCGAACGCGGCGACGGCCCGGTGCCCCGCGTTGGGGCGGGCGCGGCCGAAGGTACGCCAGCCGAGGTGGCTGCGCGCCCAGTACCGGCGCCGGGCCTGGGCGTCGGCCGTGAAGTCCTGGTAGGTCATCGGGGTGTGCCGGCTCAAGCTCCCGCCCTCGCCGCGGTAGTCGGGGATGCCCGACTCCGTGGAGATGCCGGCCCCGCTGAGCACCAGAACACGGCCGGTGCTCAGCGCGCCGGCGATCGGTTCCAGGTCTGTGGTGCCCGGCGGCAGGTCCTCGGAAGGGATCCAGCTCAGGGTGGGGCGCATGCGCATGCCGCCAGGGTACGGAACGGGATGTGCCGCAGGTCGTCCCCGGCCGGTCAGCAAGGACGGCGCTCCGCGGATCGGCAGGACGGGCGTACCGGCGAGCCGGGGGGACGGCGCTCCGCGGATCGGTAGGACGGGCGTACCGGCGAGCTGGGGGGACGGCGCTCCGCGGATCGGCAGGACGGGCGTACCGGCGAGCTGGGGGGACGGCGCTCCGCGGATCGGCAGGACCGGTGCATCAGCGAGCCTGCAGGACGGCGCACTGCCGAGCCGGAGGACGGCGCACCGCCGAGCCGGAGGACGGCGCTGCCCGATGCCCGACGGCCCTTCGAGGGGGTCAGCAGCGAGAAGCCCCCTATCGCGCACCGCGCAGCCCGAGAATGTACGTCGCCGTGAGCGCAACCGCCCGATCCTCGTCGTGTGACAGGCCGGCCAGGGCACGAGACGCCCCGTCCCCCGGGATTTCCGCGAGCGCCTGTGCCAGCCGCCGGCGTGCGGACGCTCCCATGGTGGCCCGGCCGAGACGCTCAACGAGCCGGGCGGAGATCTGATCCGCCATCGCCGGATCACTCGCCAGCCCGCTCAGGGCGTCAGCCGCGTCCACGTCGTTCACCTCATCGACGATCATGTCCAGGAGCGTCGGGACCGCGTCGGCCACCCCGCGTGCCCCGAGCTCAAGAGCCGCACACCGGCGGACCGTGACGTCGGTGTCCGTCAGGGCACTCCGCAGTAGCGCGGTCGCCTCGCCGGCCGGAATGTCGGCGATGGACTGGACGGCGCGCTTGCGGACCTCCGCCGTCGGTGAGCGCAGCCCCTCCGCCAGAAGTGCCAGTGCTCCGCCGCCCGACTGAGCCAGCGCCCATCGAAGGGCGCCGGCGACGATCGGGTCGGACTCGCTCAGCGCCGCCTCCACCACGGCCTCCACGGGCACCGCAGCTCCTTCGACCGCGGAAAGGGCCGCACGCTGGCGCCTTCCGGCACTCTCTGAACCCAGGGCCTGGAGGAGCGCGACGATTCGGAGCACGTCCTCCCAGCCGGCGGGTTCCGCGGCACCGATCCGGCCGAGTCGAGTGAGAAGCTCCGTCTCACTCGCGATGCGTTCCCGTGTCCGGCGGATCAGATCCTCGACGAGCTCCGCGGGCTCGAAGCCGGGATCGTCCAACGCGCGCCCGACCTCGCGCAGCGACAGACCGAGTGACCGCAGGCTCTCGATATGGAAGATTCGCCGGATGTCCTCGCCGGCGTACTCCCGGTATCCGGCATCGGTCCGTCCCGCGGGCCGCAGAAGGCCGAGCGACTCGTAATGCCTGAGCATGCGGGCGCTGACCCCGGACCGCTGTGCCACATCACCGATCAACACTGCCCATCACCCCTCGTGACCGCTCCTTCCCAGGGCTACGATGCGCTTCGCCTCCTCGATCGCGAAACCGATTCCGGCATCCGGGTCGCGCACCAGCCGTTCCGTGGCGATCGCGTGCTCACGCACATGCGGCTCCGCATCGGTCGTCGCGGCGCGCAGGACCGGCATGACCACCTCACCGAGCGCGGACAGAGCCCGGCTGAGACTCAGCTGTGTCTCCCGCTCGCCACGCCCGAGTTGGGTCGCCAGTACTTCAGCCAGTCCGGCTTGCGCACCCGGGGGCACCAGTACGACGGCTGCCCGCCAGGCGCTTCTCGCGACCTCGTCGTCGGCGTCGGTCAGCAGGTCCCGTGTGATCGCCGGCCACGCTCGCCGATCGCCGGCCTTGGACAGGGTGTGCAGAGCCTGACTGCGTGCCTGCGCAACGTCCGAGCGGAGCTCCTCGATGAGCAGGGGGACCGTGATCGACGGCGAGTGCCGGGTGAGTGCCCAGGTCAGCATGTCCCGCACGTAGAACTCAGGCTCGACCGCGCTTCTTTCGACGAGTTTGCCGACGAACCGGACGTCCGGAGCCGTGCCCACCGCCAGCGCCGCCCGCAGCCGCACCGACGGGTTGCTGTCGTCCAGTCCCTGCAGAGCTCGCATCGTGTTCGTGTCCTCCTGCGGCGCGATCATCGGCCACCTCCTTGCCCGCAGTGAAGGCCTTGCCACCGTGTCAAGGTCAAGCCGAACGGCTCACGCCGGCCGGACCTGGCCGGCAGCGCAGAGGGAAGGTCACCGCTCCAGGGGCCTCGGCTGCTCTAGGGTGGTGCCCGGGGAAGGGGCCGGTGTGCGGCGGATGGGTACGTACGTGATCGAGCGGGTGCTCGGCGAGGGCGGGATGGGCACCGTGTGTCTCGCGCGCTCGCGGGGCGGACGCCCGGTGGCCGTGAAGGTCGCCAAGCCGGAGCTGGCACAGGATCCGGGGTTCCGCGAACGGTTCCGCGCGGAGATCACCGCGGCGCGTGCCGTGGGGGCTTCCACACGGCGCCGGTCGTCGACGCCGATCCCGACGCCTCGGCGCCGTGGCTGGCGACCGCCTACGTTCCCGGCCCGACGCTCGCCGAACTCCTCGCCGCCCAGGGGCCGATGGGAGGCATGGCCCTGCGGCAGCTCGGGCTTGCCCTGGCCGAAGCCCTGCAGGCCATCCACGACTGCGGGCTCGTCCACCGTGACCTGAAGCCCGGCAACATCATCATGGCCCACGACGGTCCGCGAGTCGTGGACTTCGGTATCGCGCGGGCCGTGGAGGGCTCACGCCTGACGGTCACCGGTATCGCCGTGGGCACCCCGGGATTCCTGGCCCCCGAGCAGGCCGAGGGACACCCGGTCTCCCCGGCGGCGGACGTCTTCGCACTGGGCGCGGTCCTCGTCGCCGCCGCCGGTGGCAGTGCTTTCGGAGAGGGCACCCCGGCGGCGATGATGTACCGGTCGGTGCACCACGAGCCCGACCTGACCGCCGTGCCCTCCGCGCGGCGTCGTCGCCGCCTGCATGGCCAAGTCGCCCGAGCAGCGGCCCACCTCCGAGCAACTGCTGAACACGCTCGCGCCCCCCGAAGACCAGCAGCGGTCCGACGGCTACCGGCCCACCTCGGTGGTCCCCTCCGCGCCACCGCCGCCGATCCCTGCGTACCCTCCGGCACCCCGAAGCTGCCACCCACGGCGGATGCGGGCACCGAGGAGCCGCAGCTCCTCGCCATGGACCGCAGGAACGCCGTGGTGGCGGACACGGACGGCATCTCACTCGGCAACAACGGACGTACCACCCATCTCTCCTGGAGCGCCGTCCGCGCAGTCACCTACGACGAGAAGGGGCGCGGACTCGGCCTCACCGTGACCGTGCACCTCGCCGACGGCGTCTCCCACTCGTGCCGGGTCACCACCCGTGACGAGGAGGTACTGGACGAGTGGATCGACCAGGTCATCCTCGTGCGCGAACACTTTCTCCCCGGTCCCTGACGCCGGCGTGCGCGTCGGCCCCGGTGGCGGGCGGGGAGCAAGTCCCGGTACCGGGCAGCCGTGGAACTGTTCGGTGCGCGCACGCGTCGTCCCTCTCCAGGGCGCGCCGGCCGTGCCCGGGAGAGGGGAGCCCGGGTGCGGACGAGCGGCTTCGCCAAGTGGACAAGGCAGTTCGAGGACGAACGTGCGCGCAGGGTTGCTCTCGATGACCCGGACTGGGGGCACCGCGCGACCCTGCATCCCGCGGTGTGGGCCGGCGTTCAGCGCTTCCAGGTGGGCGAGGACGGTGACGGCGCCAACCTCGTCGCCAAGGCGGACGAGGCCGGCGACGACGACTACGCCCAGGCCGTGCGGCTCTTCGTCGCCGAGGAGCAGAACCACGCCCGCCTCCTGGCCCGGCTGCTGGCCGCGGGCGGTGTACCGGCGCTGACGGGCCACTGGAGCGACACGGTATTCGTCAGGCTGCGGCGCCTGCTGGGACTGCGCATGGAACTCCTGGTGCTGCTGATCGCGGAAGTGGTCGCGCTGCGTTACTACCGGGCTCTGCGCGACGGCACCGACGACCCGCTCGTCACGGACATCGCCGGGCGGATCCTGGCCGACGAACAGCGCCATGTCCCCTTCCACTGCGAGCGACTGCACGACTCGCTCGCCGAGCTGCCCCGCGTCACGCGCCGTCCGGTGATGGCCCTGTGGCGGCTCCTTCTGGTCGCGGTGTGCCTCGTCGTCGCCGCCGACCACGGGCGGGGGCTGCGACAACTCGGCGTCGGACGCCTGCGATTCGTGACGGACGTCGTGGCCTCGTCCGGCGCTGTCGCCTCGGCGGTGCTGACGCCCCGCCCGGATGCGTGGACCAGCACGGGCTGAGGACTGACGACCGCCCACCGCCTTCTGTCCGGACCGGGATGCCCGTGGCGCGCGTTCCGCTACGATCCCCGGCATGTCGAGGTGGGACACGGGTGGGGGAGCGCGGGGCGGGAGCGCCGCCGCCTGGGTCGCCGAGGTCGTGGACCACCGGCGCGCGGTCGGGGAGCCGCCGTACAAGCGGTCCCCGTGCCCGCAGGAGCCGCTGGCGCGCCGGGACGGGCTGCGCATCCTCGGCGCCGTCGGGTCGGTCAGCTGTGTCGACGCCACCGGCCGGACCTGCTGGACGCACCGCTGCGGCGGGCGGCCCAATGCCGCCCACCTGTCCGGCGACCGGGTGCTCGTCACCACGGACTCCCTGGAGTACACGCCCTGGGGCAACCTCGGTCCGGCGCTGCTCCTCGACATGGCGGACGGGCGGCTCGTCGCCGATTTGCGCGGGGAGCGCGCCGCCGCGCGGGGAGGCGGCCGCTTCGTGCTCGGGCTGGAGGGCTACGACGTCTTCGACACCTGGGAGTACGACCGGGACGGCACCCGGACGGACAACTGGCGCTCCTACGGCCACTACGTCGTCGGCACCGGTCTGCGCGTCGTCGAAGCCGACCGCAACGTGCCGACCAGCGGCCGGGTCGTCCGGCTCCTGCCCGGCGGAGTCGTGGAGCGCGGCCCGCGCCTGACCGACCCGCTGCCGCCCGAGCCGCTGGTCCTGCCCGACGGTACGATCCTGGTCCTCGACGGCGGAGTGGTCCGCGCGGTGGGCCGCAGGCTCGACAGCGCCGTCCTCGCCGAACTCGCCGGCGCTTCGGCGGACATCGGGGCGCGGACGACGCGGGCGCTGCGGTGGGACGGTGACCGGGTCGCCGTGGTCGTCGCCGGGCAGCACGCGGACGAGACCGGCCGCTGCACGGTGGACACCTGGACCCTCGCCCTCCGCCACCGCGCCTGAGGCGGCATCACCCGAGACCCGATCCGGGGCCCGTCACCACTGAAACCGGCCCCGGGCAGGGCACCCACGCCTGCCCTGCCCGCACGGAACCGGCATCGGCAGCACATCCCCGGCGGCGCACACCGTCGACGGTCCTGCGCGTGACCGTGAACAGCGTCACCGCCGATCACAAGATCACCGTCCGCCGCCGCTGACCGCGCGCACCCGGCAGGCGACCGCGGGCCGCCTGCCGGACACGGACTTCCCCTGCGCCTAGCTCACTCGACGGCCCGTGGCGGCAGGGGGGAGTAGCGGGTGGGCCCAGGAGTGCGGCCCTGCGGAGGGTAGTCGCGGTCGAGGCCGGCGATCTCGTAGTCGTCGCGCTGGTTCTGTTCCTGGTCGACGACCACGGCCGCGGTGCAGAGGCGGCCGTGCTCGTCGGTGAACGTGACGACCTCGCTGTAGTCGGTCGGGGTGCCGCAGCCGGCGAGCAGCAACGCCGCCGCGCCGACCGCCACCGCCGTGCCGAGCCTGGTCAGCCGCTTCATGTCTCTCCCCCCATGTGCGCAGCCCCGGGCACCCGGCTGTCGCGTTCCACAACGCAGCCGCCGACGACGCTGCGGACACCCGGTTTGCCGCACCCGGTCGCGGGGCGGCTCGTCAGGCCGCGCCGTCGCCCGAGTGCGGGCCGCCTGCCGACGCCGGGGGCGGGATCACCCCTTCGCGGGCCCGGACGACCTCGATCACTGTGTCGGCCGTGCGGTCCAGATGACTGCGGCCGTCGGGCAGTAGCGCCTTGGGGCTGATGTAGCTGAGGGGGCCCACGTGGGTTGCCGGGTCGAGCCGGTGCCCGATGACCTTCCCGGCACGGACGGCCCGGTTCCATCCGCTGCGCCGGCACAGCCGCCAGCGCTGCGGGAAGATCCAGGTGCCGACCCGCTCGATGCGGTCGTTCGCGCTGGTGAGCCGGTGCAGCCGCTCGGCGTACGTGAGATCGTTCGCGCCGTTGTGGAACCCGCCGAGCGTGACCAGCAGCAGCGGGGCGCGCAGTCGGGTGTGCAGTTCCTCCACGGCGCCGGTGGCGACCTGGGCACCGCCGCTGTAACTGAGCAGCACCACGGGGATGCCGCTGTCGGGCCGGTAGCCGGCGAGCCGGAGTTGTGCGGCTGTCTGACTGCCGACGGCGCGGTTGTACAGCGGCCGGTAGCGCCGGTCCGCGGCGACGAAGATCTGCATCACGTTGTGCAGGAACAGCAGCAGGCCGGCACGGCGGCGCAGCCACGCCCAGACCGGCCGGTCGGCGAGCGGATCGGCCAGCGGCGAGTACGGCTGCACCTGGCCGAGGACCCGGAGCTCCGGCGCCTTGGCGATCAGGGCCCTGACCAGTTCGCCACCGTCCCGGCTGTCGCGTACGCGGCGTTTGCCGATGCCGTCCAGGAAGACCAGGTACGCGCCGGGAGGGGCATCGGGGGCCGCACCCCGGGCGTAAGGAGTACCGGCGGGGAGTTCGGTGGTCGGCGCCCGCCAGCCGGCGCCGTACACCAGCACCTCGTAGCGGGCGAGCAGCGCCTCGGCGATCAAGGCGGTCCCGATTCCACCGCACACCCACAGGAGCAGTTCGTTCATGCGACCGGCTCCGGCCTGCGGGGCACGCTCAGCCACACGACCAGCCGTCGGACGGCCTCCACAGCGAGTCCGAGGCCGACTCCGGCGACGGCCAGGCCTGCGGCGGCCGTCCACCAGCCGAGCCCGGTCGCCCCGGCGAAGGGGCCGGTCAGCGTCACACCCACCCCCACGAGGAGCAGCAGGTGGAGGAACGGTCCGAGCAGTGGGAACGCGAGGACTGCGGTGAACACCAGCGGAGCCACCAGGCCCGGCGTCCACAGCAGGCCGTCGCCCGGAGGCGGGGAGGCAAGCACGAAGCCGGCCAGGGCCCATGCGGTCAGCGGCCAGAGCCCGAACACGACCGCCTCGACGACTCCGCCCGTCACCAGCAGGCTGATCAGGTGGCTTCGCGACACGCCGGGGCGGCGCACCGCCAGGGGCACGACGCGCCCGGCGGCCTCCGAGACTCCGGCGAGCAACAGCAGGATGACGACGACGGGTGACATCACTCAGCCTCGCTGTGACGGATCGAGCGGAGCCGGAGCCGGACGACCGACCGGGCCGGACTGCCGCAGATACCGCTCGAGTTCGTCGGCGGCGCGCTCGTAGCCGCCGGCCTCGTGCTGTGCGGCACGCAGGGTTCCCGCCGCCGCCCGGAACCGGGGTTCGTCGAGCAGACGCCGGGCGAGGGCGCGGACGGAGCTCTCGGTGACGTCGTGGTTGCGGATCGACAGACCGGCGCCGAGTTCGACCACACGACGGGCCACCAGCGGCTGGTCGGCGCCCTGCGGGATCACCAGCATCGGAACTCCGGTGTACAGGGCCTCGTTGACGCTGTTCATCCCGCCGTGGGTGACGAACAGGGCGGCACGTTCCAGAACTTGAAGCTGGGGCACGGAGCGGCGGGCGAGCACCTGGGCCGGCAACGGGCCGAGCGCCTCGGGATCGGTGCGCCCGGTGGAGACGATCACGGTCCCGCCCAGCGGGGCGAGCGCGGTGGCGAAGGAGCGCAGCAAAGCCGGGCCGGCGCCGAAGAGCGTGCCGAGCGACGCGTACAGCACCGGGCCGCGCAGGTCCTCGACGGGGAACGAGGGGTCGGCCGGGCGGGCACCGATGCTGGGCCCGACGAACCGGTACGAGGAGTCGACGCCGTCGCTGCCGGGCTGGAACGCCCGCGAGGTGTACACCAGGTTGAGGGCCTGGCGAATATTCCCCAGGTCGAGCGGGGGCAGCCCCCGGGTGTCATAACGGCGGCGCAACTCCAGGCGCGCCCGCAGATAGCCCCGCACGTTGCGGGTGTGTGCCGCGGCCGAGGCCAGCAGTGCCCAGGAACCGCTGGTGGGGCTGGGCACCCTCCGGTTGTACGCGAAGGTGGTGAAGGACGACGCCACCGGCACCCCGAGCTCGCGGGCGGCGATGGCGCCCCACGGGCAGGCGTTGTCGTGGACGATCAGGTCGGGCCGGATGCCTCGCAGGTCGGACAGGACGCCTGGCAGCAGGCGGACGGCGGTGCGGGTGAGTCCCTCCATCAGCGTGACCGGCATCGGCGGATCGGCGATCGGCCGGTCGCCCCCGGGGTGGAGGAGCACATTCGCGCCGGTGGCCTGGATCTCGTCCTGGAACGCGGGCGAGGTGTGGTATGTGACGCGGTGGCCGCGCCGGACGAGTTCCGCCACGATCGGCAGGGTCGGGTTGATGTGGCCCCGCATGGCGATGTTGAGGAAGGCGATGGTGCTCACGGGCCGCCTCCCTGGACGAAGGAGGCCGGCGGCCCGCCGGAACCCTGCGGGCCCGCGCCCGGACCGGTCGGCGCTGTGACGAGGTCGCCGCCCTGGTACAGGCCCGGCCCGTCGATGCGCAGGCTGTCCAGGAAGTCCCCGGCCGCGAGTGCCGCGGTGCTGATCAGCCGTTTGGAATGGCTGAAGTCCCAGGGTGAGGGCCAGGCGTCGATACCGGTCGGAAGCACCACCGTCGGGATGTGCCGGGACACCTCGCGCAGGTCGCGCTGGATCTGGTGGTGCAACAGCAGCAGCCCGGCCCGCGCCGCGATGGCGCCCGCACGCCGGCGTGGGATGTCCGGGCTCAAAGGCGCGCTTTCCGGCCCGGTCGACAACACCACCACGCTGGCCGCCCCGGCCTGCAGGGCCGCATGCACGGGAACGTAGGCGACCACTCCGCCGTCGACGAGGGTCCGCCCAGCACGCTCCACCGGGGGCAGCATCCCGGGGATGGCCGCACTGGCCAGCAGCGCGGACTGGAGGTCCCCGTGGTCGAGCAACGCGGGAGCCCCGGTGGCCAGGTCCATGGCCACCGCGGTGAAGGGCACGACCAGTTCCTCGATCCGGGACGGCAGCCCGGACCCCGCGATCAGCCGGCGCAGGCCCCGGTCGGTGAAAAGGCTCGCCCGTGAGGACAGGTAGCCGAGCTGATACACGTCACGGCGCCGCAACTGGGTCCACACGTTGTCGAGCCACGGAGCGGCCTCGTCGGGATGCGCGGCAGCGATGGCTCCGTTCAGCGCGCCCACCGAGGTGCCCACGATCATGTCGGGAGCGAAGCCGCGCTGCTCCAGCGCGTACCCGACCCCCACATGCGCCGCTCCCAGCACACCACCGGCGCCCACCACAGCCGCCACGGGCCGAGGCAGCGCGTCCAGGCCCGTCTTCGCGCGCTCATCCTGGGCCCGGCGGCTCGCGCCTGGATGCTCCTGCCGGGCGTTCTCAGCACCGGCACGGCTCCCGGGGCCAGGCCCTCGCCCGGTCCTCGCGCTTCCGGGGCCAGGGGCGTGACGTGCCCATGGCGCTGGACTCCGGTTCTGCGGAACCCTCATGTCCACTCCACGCAGCTGCTGGTTCGGTGCACCGCTCGAGAAGGCCGGCGCCCCGATCGCCGGACGCGCATCACACCTCTCGGAGGGCTGGCTCCGCGGGGTGGAATGCGTCACCTATTATCCGCACGAAGAGGATAATCCTCGCGACCGCGAGGACGCTCACCCGGGACCGGAGCGCGATGCTCGTTGCCGGGGCGAGGGCCGAGTGAGGTCGGCGAGCCGAAGACGATCGCGTCGGAGGCGTCGGGCAACTCCCACTGCTCGTCGGTGAGGGAGCGCAGACCGGCGGACTTCAGCCCCTGCGGACGATGCGCCTCCTGGGCCGGCTGCCTACACTCGCGGGCATGGCATGCCGCATCAGTGAGTTGGTCATCGACGCCGCCGACCCCGAACGCCTCGCCGTGTTCTGGAGCGAGGTCCTCGGCTACGTCGAACTCGGCCGGGAGGATGACGGAAGCATCGAGATCGGGCCGTCCGGCGTCGGCTTCGGCGGCCCGCTGCCCACCCTCGTGCTCAGTCCCAGCGCCGACCGGCGATCCGGCAAGCTCCGACTGCACATCGACGTCAATGCCACCGACCGCGACCAGGACGCCGAGCTGGAGCGACTGCTCGCCCTCGGCGCCAGGCCCGTCGATGTCGGCCAGACCGGCAGCGAGAGCTGGCATGTCCTGTCCGACCCGGAAGGCAATGAGTTCTGCCTCCTGCAGACCCGGCTTCAGCCTCTCTGATCCCTTGCCCGTCGGCCCTGCGTGAGGCCGGCGTGGTGCACCGGGTCCCCTCGCGCAGCGATCCCCCCAGATGCACTACTCTGCCTGGAGTGGTTTGAACGTAGTACTGCGCCTGGAGTGGTGTCGATGGTGAGACGGAACGACCAGCGACGCGCTGCGCTCGTCGACGCGGCGATCGAGGTACTGGCCCGAGAAGGCGCACGCGGCCTGACCTTCCGGGCCGTCGATACCGAGGCGGCCGTTCCCGTCGGCACGGCGTCCAACTACTTCACCAGCCGCGACGACCTGTTCACCCAGGCCGGTGCACGGGTCTACGAGCGACTCCAGCCCGACGAGGCCACGATCGCCCGCCATCAGGCGGCCGACCGTGACCGGGAGACCTACGGCGCACTGATGCGCGAACTCGTAGGCCGCGTCGCCTCGTTCCGCACCGGTTACCTCGCGCTGCTGGAACTCCGCCTCGAGGCCACCCGCCGACCCGAACTGCGCAGGGTCCTCACCGAGCGGGTCCGGGCCGACGTCGACGCCAACGTCGCCCACCACGAGGGTTCCGGCCTCCCTGGCGACGCCATGGCCGTCAAGCTGCTCATGCTGACGCTCAACTGGCTGATCGTCGAGCAGCTCACCCTGCCGGACGTCTTCACGGAGGCGGAGCGCGAACAACTGGTGACGGCCGCGGTGGAGCGCATCGTGGCGGCGGAGTAGACGACCCGGCGCCGGAGGCGACGCCACCCCGGCGGAGCGGCCGGGTGGCGGGGCTGATCCCGCTGTCACCGAGGCGCTCCCCGCCGGCTGAGGCACCCGCGCCCCGCCCGAGGTGTCCGCCGAGCCCGTCCGTCCCAGCCGGGTGCCCGGAGCTCGGCGTGAGTGGCCGTGACCGTCCGCAGCCGGCATGTCGTTGCCGGCGCAGAACTCACCCGAGCGGTTCCGGTTGAAACGTCAATCACGCTGGCTCACAGGCAAGTTTGCCACCCGAAAGCGGACGGCAGAGACTGGATGTAAAGGGCGCGGGCCCATCGACGTCCGGAACCCGCGCCGCCCCGACGAGCACGAACGAAGGGGCTCCCGGTGGAAACTCAGTTGCAGATTCTCCTGTCCGAGGAGGGGGCGAAAGCCGAGCACATCGCGAAGCTCACCGGCTATCTCCGTGAGGAATTGCTCCAGCTCGATGTGGACGATGTGACGGCCGTCCCCGGTCCGCCGGTCCCGCCCGGCGCAAGGGCGGGCGAGGTCGCCTTGATCGGCGCGCTGCTGGTGAACCTGGGTGCGACTGCCACCGATCTGAGCCAGGTGCTGAACGTCGTCCGCGACTGGTGGGGCCGCTGCCATGGCAGGCGTCCGTCCCTGCGCCTGACCTTCGACGACGACGTGCTGGAGCTGTCCGAGGCGACGGACCAGCAGGTGGCGGAGGCGTTCGACGTGTTCCTCCGCCGCCACTCCACGGTGGGGACCTGACCACGACCGAGCCGGGGTCCGAGCCCGGCGGCAGGCCCGGCCCAGGCCTCGGCTCGCGCTGAAGGCACCGGCGCAGGAGGCCGAAGCCCTCGCCGACGTCCTGGGCGATACCCGGCAGCGGTGGTTTCGCGTCGCGGTCGGGCGCAACGAACCGGCGCACGAAATCTCTGCGCGGATCGAGGAACACTCCACCGAGCGCAGTTCCGGCGACACGATCCTGCTGCACTTCTCCTGCCACGGGTCGACCGGCTGCGCACGACCGGAGGGACCGGCAGCCTCGGGGAGTACGCCGAGTCGACCGGCTCGGTGACACACCCGCGACGATGCCGGACGCGCTGAGGGGTATCGCCTGTCTGGTCGGACTCCGCTTCTTCGAGGAGCCCGCTCCCGAGTCACCCCCTTGCATCACCCGGACGTCTTGTTCGCCTGTTCCGCGTGGAACTCGGCAAGCAGCCCGGCAATGCCGCCGGTCTCATCAGCACCTGGAGTGGACCGATGAACGTCTCCCCGACCGTCTGGCTGCTGACCGTCGCCGTCCTCTGTGCCCTCGTCGCCGTCGACTTCTTCATCGGCCGTAAGCCCCACGAGGTGTCGATCAGGGAAGCCGGTACCTGGACGGTCGTATGGATCGTGCTGGCCTGCGCGTTCGGGGTGTTCCTGGGCTTCTACGGCGGGGGCGGGCCGGCGGGGGAGTTCTTCGCCGGGTACATCACCGAGAAGTCGTTGAGCGTCGACAACCTGTTCGTCTTCGTGCTGATCATGGGGAAGTTCGCGGTGCCGGCGCAGTACCAGCAGCGGGTGCTGATGGTCGGTGTCCTGGTGGCGCTGGTGCTGCGGGCCGGTTTCATCGCGGCCGGCGCGGCGATCATCTCGGCGTTCTCGTGGGTGTTCTACATCTTCGGGGCCTTTCTGATCTGGACGGCGTGGAAGCTGATCCAGGACGCGCGAAAGGAGGAGCACGAGGAGGAGTACCAGGAGAACAAGCTGCTCAAGGCAGCAGAGCGGCGCTTCGGAGTGGCCGACCGCTATCACGGCACCAAGTTGTGGATCAAGCAGGACGGCAAGCGGGTCATGACCCCGATGCTGGTCGTGATGCTCGCCATCGGTTCCACCGACGTGCTGTTCGCGCTGGACTCCATCCCCGCCATCTACGGCCTGACCCAGGACCCCTACATCGTGTTCACCGCCAACGCCTTCGCGCTGATGGGCCTCAGACAGCTGTACTTCCTGATCGGCGGCCTGCTGGAGAAGCTGGTCCACCTGTCGTACGGCCTGTCGATCATCCTGGGCTTCATCGGCGTCAAGCTGGTGCTCCACGCCCTGCACGAGTCCGGGGTCCACGTCCCGGAGATCAGCATTCCGTTCTCGCTGGCCTTCATCGTGCTGGTCCTGGCCGTCACGACCTTCACCAGTCTGCGGGCCACGAGAAAGCAGCAGGCCGGCGACAGTGATCGGCGTTAGCTCCGTCAAGCGCCCCGTCGCACGGCAACGTGATGTCCGGGAACGCGACCGCGGCACCTGACCCCGTACACCGGGGAGGGCGAGAGACAGGCCCTCTTCGCGAGTACGGCGCTCGCCGCGCCCACCGCCGGGGACGGCCCGCTCCTATCCCTGGACGGGGTGCGGGTCCCGGGGCGTCTCGCACGCATGAGCGTGAAGGTGTCCGAGCACGACCGGCTGCTCGTGACCGATGGGAACGGGGCCGGGAAGTCGAACCCTGCCGGCCGTGCTCGCCGAGGGCGAGGTGCGGTGGCGCGGTCTGACCGTGGGGCTGCTTGTCCAGGACACCGTTTGCCGTGAAGTGGTCGCAGGAGCCGTTCCTCTCGGTCACTCCCTACCATGTGCTTCATGGCTGTCGACCTCTTCGCGGGCATTCCGGTCAACGACTACCCGGCGGCGCTGGACTGGTACGAGCGGCTGCTCGGCTCCCCTGCGGCGTTCGTCCCGAACGACAGGGAAGCCGTCTGGGAGCTCGCGGAGCACCGGTACGTGTACATCGAGCTTCGGCCCGGGCGCGCCGGTCATGCCCTGCACACCGTGTTCGTCGACGATCTCGACGCGCGCATCGCCGGGATCACCGGTCGGGGAGTGGAGCCCACGAGTCGCGAGACCTACTCCAACGGCGTGCGCAAGGTCACCTACCGGGACCCCGACGGCAACGAGATCGGCTTCGGCGGCGCTCCACTCTGACCGCGACCGGCCGGCCAGGTGACCTGCCGTCACCAGTCGTGAACTCCCGCCCCGCGCAGCCCTTCTGGCAGATCCACGCCCCGGTCAGCCGGCGTGGATCAGGCGGTGTCACGGCATCGGCGGGATCCGGTACACGGAGACGTGCGAGCGTGACTCGGCGGTGAACGGGGTGCCGGCCCAGTCCGCATGCCGTGTCTCCAGCTCGAAGCCGGCCAGCTGAGCCATGAGGTCGAGTTCGGCCGGCCAGATGTAGCGATGCGGGGTGCGGTACAGGCGCGCCTGCTCGGACTCGTCGAAGTGGAAGTGGTGCGACACCACGTGCTGGCGCAGGACGTCGTAGGTGTCCAAAGCGATGTAGCCGGGCTCGCACTGCCCGACGGTGGCCGCCCGGCCCGGCGGGAGCTTGCGCAGCTCGGGTACCCAGAGCTCGATCACGAACCGTCCCCCGGGTGAGAGGTGGCGGGCGGCGTTGCGGAAGCACTCGACCTGCTCATCCTGCGTGAGCAGGTTGGAGATCGTGTTGAAGACGAGATAGACGAGCGCGTACTTCCCGGGGGCGGCGGTGGTCGCCATATCACCGATGATCACTGGAATCGACGCTTCGTCGGCCTTGGTCCGCAGTTGCTCCACCATCGGCACCGACAGCTCGATGCCGGTGACGGAGACACCCTGTTCGGCGAGCGGGACGGCTACCCGGCCGGTCCCGATGGCGAACTCGAGTGCCGCTCCGTCCGCCGCGAGCTGGACGAGCCGGCCGACGGTGGGCCCGAGGACCTCGGGCGCGAACATGCCGGAGCCAGGCGTGTCGTAGCGCTGCGCCGCACCGGCGTCCCAGATCTGCTCCTGCTGCATACCGACACGTTTGCCGCCGGCAGGGACGATGTCCAGCGAGTTTTCCGCACCGCGACGCGCTTCGAGGGCATGCGCGGGGCGCCCGGGTCCGCCGGTGGTCGGCCGGCTCGTGGGGGCACCCCGCATCAGCCGCCGAGCCGTGCTAGGCTGCCGCTGTTGCAGTTGTGGTACCCATGAACCTGTGTGCGCCTGACGGGAATGTTTCTCCTGCAGGCGCATTATTTGTTTTCCGGCGTCTCCGGATGGGGCCTCTGCCTACGGAAGGAGCAGCTCATGGCACAGGGAACCGTCAAGTGGTTCAACTCCGAAAAGGGTTTCGGATTCATCGAGCAGGACGGCGGCGGCCCCGACGTCTTCGCCCACTACTCGAACATCGCGACGCAGGGCTTCCGTGAGCTCCAGGAGGGCCAGCGGGTCTCCTTCGACGTCACTCAGGGCCAGAAGGGCCCCCAGGCGGAGAACATCGTCCCCGCCTGATCGCCGGGCGCGCGTATCCGCTCACCGGGGTTTGCACCGTCACGGTGCGGACCCCGGTTTGTGCTGTTTCCAGGAAGGCAGAACACTGCATGTCCCGCAGGCCCCAGAAGCCGAACCGGCGCGCCACGTCGCCCCGGCAGTCCGCGTCGTCGCCGAGTGAGTTCCGGCTGCCGGAAAGCACGACGCCCGCACTACCCGCCGTCGAGGACTTCGCCGGTCTGGACATGCCGGCAGGGCTGCTGAAGACCCTCACCGCGCAAGGCGTGACCACGCCCTTCCCCATCCAGGCAGCCACACTGCCCAACTCACTCGCAGGCCGCGACCTGCTGGGACGGGGACGTACCGGCTCGGGCAAGACCCTCGCGTTCGGGTTGGCGCTGCTGGCCCGGACGGCCGGACTGCGCGCGAAGCCCACGGCGCCCCTCGCCCTGGTGCTGGTGCCCACGCGTGAACTCGCCCAGCAGGTGACCGACGCGCTGACCCCTTACGCGACGGCGGTGAACCTCCGGCTGACCACCGTGGTCGGTGGGCTGTCCATCACCAAGCAGGCGAGTGCCCTCCGGCGCGGCGCGGAGGTGGTCGTCGCCAGTCCCGGCAGGCTCAACGACCTTGTGGAGCGCGGTGACTGCGTACTCGGCGACGTAGGCATCACGGTGCTGGACGAGGCCGACCAGATGACCGACATGGGCTTCCTGCCACAGATCACGAAACTGATCCAGCAAGTACGGCCCGACGGACAGCGCATGCTCTTCTCGGCCACCCTGGACCGCAACATCGATCGCCTGGTGCAGCGCTTCCTGACCGACCCGGTTGTCCACTCCGTGGACCCGTCCGCCGGAGCGGTGACGACGATGGAGCACCACGTGCTCCACATCCAGGACGAGACCGTCAAGAAGACCGTCACCACGCGCATCGCGGCCCGTGACGGCCGGGTCATCCTCTTCCTCGACACCAAGAGGTCCGCGGACCGGCTCGCCAAGCGGCTGCTGGCCGTCGGCGTCCGAGCGGCGGCCCTGCACGGCGGCCGGTCCCAGCCGCAGCGCAATCGCACCCTGGAGCAGTTCAAGAACGGTCAGGTCACCGCCTTGGTGGCCACGAACGTCGCGGCCAGGGGCATACACATCGACGACCTCGACCTGGTCGTGAACGTCGATCCTCCCGCCGACCACAAGGACTACCTCCACCGGGGCGGCCGCACCGCCCGCGCCGGGGGCTCCGGCAGTGTGGTCACACTGGTCCTGCCCACCCAGAAGCGCGACGTCGCGCGGCTCATGTCGGACGCGGGCATCCGCCCCCGGACGGCCGGGGCGAGCGATGCGGAACTGGCCGCCATCACCGGCGCACGCGAGCCGTCCGGCGTGGCCGTGACCATCGAGGTCCCTCAGCCGGCGGCACCGACCGCGTCCCGCCCGGCCCGCAGGACCGGCAGCCGGCCCGGGGACCGCGGACGCCGAAGCGCCGGCGCGGCCAAGGCGGCGACAGGCGCCGCGACCGGTACGGGCAGCCGGGGGTCGGACCGCCGGGCCGCGGCCGGGGCGACAGCGTCCGGCGGCTCCTCCGCGACCGGTGGCCGCGACTCGGCTCGCCGGACCGGCTCCGGCGGGGCGACGGGCGGTGCCCTCGGAACCGGCGGCCGCCGGTCGGACCGCCAGTCCGGGGGCCGTACGGCGAACGGCGCTGCCTCCGGCAAGGCCGGCCGCGCGTCCGGCGGCCGCCGGACGCCGGGCGGCGGAGCCAAGGGCGGCGCCGTGGGGAGCGGCGGCCGCAGCTCCGACCGGTAGGGCGGCGCAGTCGGGAGCCGGGGCCGCAGGTGCGATTCCGCGGCAGCGGCATACCCCCAGCGCCACCCCCCCCCACATCAGGTGGGGGTGGGGGGCGAGCGGCGTCACACCCGGCGGCGGCCTGCCTGTCGCCACCC
>NZ_JBIDCW010000023.1:40752-144674 GCF_043204795.1 Streptomyces sp. NPDC047706
GGGGGGGGCGGCGGGGGGGGCGGGGGGCCCTGTGGGGTTCTGCCGCGCGCCGCCCACCCCCCCTGCGCCACCTCCGCCCACTTCAGGTGGGGGTGGCGTCGGAGCGGCGTCACACCGGGCTGCGGCCTGCTTGTCGCCTCCGCAGCGGCGGGATAGCCTGTCGGCGGCGTTTCCTACCCGCCCGACCCCTGAACCGGGTGCTCACGCCACCCGGCCCCGCAGGGGCAAAGGTGATCTTCTCTGTCGTCGTAGGTGTGGCACCCTTCGTTGTCCTTCCTTCCGGGTGACGGTGACGGTCTGCGTGAGGGCCCGTGCCGACCGCCCTGAGGGGACCGACAGTGACGGAGCAGCGAGCATTCAAGAAGCTGGTGCGTGAGCGGATGTCACGCACCGGGGAGTCCTACACCACGGCTCGCCGCCATGTACTGGCCAAGGCGGCCGGGGCGCCGATGCCCGCGGTTCCCGCCGGACTGGCCTATGCGGAGTTCGGTACCGACCAGCATCACGAGGCGTCCCTGATCCGGCACGCGCTCGGCAGTGTGTACGACGAGGCGCTGATCGCCGGGCTGGCCGGGGGCATCGGCTTCATGTACTTCGTCTTCGAGTACCAGGGCCTGCCGCCGCTTCTGACCATCGTCGCCCAGCACCATCCTGAGCCCTGGGTCCAGACGGCCCTGGACCGGCTGCATGTGCCGTACGACATCCAGCGCAGCGGCAAGCCCCAGTGGGCCAAACTGCGCAAGGCCCTGGACGCGGGTCATCCGGTGTTCTGCACCGTGGACAGGTCACGGCTCCCTTGGCACGGGATGGAGCCGGGCTTCGGGACGGACCCCTACACGGTCGTGGTCGCCGGCCACGACGGGGACATCCTCCATGTCGACGACGAGTCGGCGGTACCGCACGCCATCAGCACCGAGGAGTTCGGCGCCGCGTGGTCCGCCTACAGGAAGGGTCGCCACCAGATGATCGTGCCGACCGGTCCGGCCGACGGTGCTCCCGACATCGACGGTGCGATCGCCGCGACCGCCGGTCATCTCACAGGGCCGGTCCTCGGCAACAACTTCGACGTCAACTTCGGATTCTCCGGGATGGACAAGCTCGCGACGCAACTGCGGGACGCCAGGACGAAGACGGGGTGGGAGCGGCGCTTCGGGAAGCCCGTGCCCTTCTTCCACGGCTTGCGCAGGCTGCACGAGTGCCTTGAGGTGGAGTACACGGCACCGGCGGCGAGCCGGCCTCTGTACGCCGACTTCCTGGAGCTGGCAGGCCGCCCCGATGCGGCAGCCCTGTTCCGCGAGTCGGCCCGTGGATGGGAACGAGTCGCTGCCCTCGCACTGGAGTCGGTGTCCGGCCTGGGCGCGTACACGGCGGTCTGCGAGCAGCAGACGCGGCTGATGATGTCCGGCGGTCAGGAAGCCAGGGAAGAGATTCGGACCCTGGGGGAGCGGGCCGACGCGCTCGCCGAGGAGAACGGAGCACCCGACGCCGCACAGCGCAGGGAACTGTTCGATCGTCTCGCCGAGATCGTCGAGAGCAGCGCAGTACTCGAACGACGAGCCCTGGAACTGTTGTGACCCGGGCGGCACCCCGCCGATGGCCTGGGCCCCGGATCCGCTTGCCTGGCCGCCTGTTCGCCCGGTGTGCGGGGCGTCGCACTGGCCGGTGCGGCCGAAGCCGGTGCGGCATGGGGGCGACGCGACACCTGCGACGCAGATCCCCGGCTTTGACGAAGTATGTGCATATCATCACAGCGAGTAGTCAAGCCGGGCATCACGCCTGGGTAAGAAAGGGTCATCCATGTTCAAGTTTCAGCGTGCCGCAGTCGTGGCCGTGACGGTTGCGGGGCTGTCCGCCTTCGGCGCCGGCGTGGGCGTCGCCGACGAGGGTGAATCGGTTCCGCCGGTCGTCGCCGAGGCTTACTCGACGGCCAATGCCACGGCTGTCGGGGGCGACTTCGTCGTCGAGCCCGAGAAGGACCACGGCCAGCACCACGAGGACGAAGGCGAGTAAGGACGTACCGGGATACAGCCTTTCGGTTCGAACTTGAGCGTCTGCCCACCTCGGAAGCCAGCTGTACGTCCCGGAGCCGCGACGCCTGGACGCGTACCGGGCCGGTCTGTTCAGCGGCGAGCCGAGTGACCCCCATGGCGAAGGGGCCCGGTCGCGCGTCGGTGCTGCACCGACGCGTCCGGGCTCGCCGACTTCGTTGCCCGGTGCTGCGTACAAGGCCACAGGGAACGCATTTCTTACGCATATGAAGCAGGGCCCTCTCGGGGGCGCAAGCGCCGACGCGACCTGCGTCGGCGCTGGACGTGCGTCCGCAGGCGGATGCCCGGCCGCATGACTGCGCAGCAGGGTCCGCTCGAGGCTCTAGGGTCGGGTGCGCTGTTGTCGATGTGCTGGAGGGGAACGGCTATGAGAACACTGGTGCTGGGAAGGACGCCCGCCAGGGTGGCGGCGGTGCTCACCACCTTGCGCGCGGACGGCTTCGACGCGGAGGGGGTGAGCACCGACGAGGAGGCCCGGAAGCACTTGGAGACGGGGGAATTCGGGGTGCTGATCATCGGCGGGGGTGTGGGTCCGGACTCCCGCGCGGAGCTCAAGGAGTTGGCGACGAGGTGCAGGGTGCGGCGGGTGATCGACGGTGCGCTGACGGAGCCGTTCGACGCCTACGTGCGGCATGAGTTCGAGCCGCTGATCCGCGAGGCCGCCGAAGGATGAGGGACAGGGTCCGCCTGGGAGACGCTCCGGGCGGACCCCAGGCGCGAATCCAACAGCATCGCCACCGCTGGAGCACGCCGTCACCTCGTTGGTGAACGGTGCGCCGCTCCGGCGGTGGTTCGGCCCACCTGTGGGTTCCAGGAAAGTGGGACATGTTCGATTCAGGGTTCGTAGGCTTGGCGAGGTGCCGAGAACCTGGGGGACGTGTGAGCGAGCTGGCCTTCATGACGCAGTTGGTCCGGGATCGGCTCGCCGTACGCTTCGGGCCCGAAGTGGTCGGGTGGTGCGATGCGTTGCCGACTCTCGTCAGCGAGCTCGCCGCTCGCTGGGAGCTCACTCCTGTGCAGTCCCAGGGCGGCGGCACCTCGCGCGTCTTCCGTTGCCTGCTGGGCGACGTGGGCAGGACGGTGTGGTTGAAGGTCACGCCGGATCCGGTGATCGCTGAAGAGGAGGCGGAAGCGCTGTCCCTTTGGTCCGGGACATCCTCTGTCGTGAATCTGCTGGCTCAGGACCTCGCAGTCGGAGCCCTGCTACTGGAGGACGTGACACCTGGTCAGCCGGTCGAACAACCCGACCGGCGATTGCCACATGTGGCAGTCCTGCTCCAGGAACTGCGGGAGTGCTCTCCGCCTCCGACGGAGACTTCGGCTCTGCGCCCTCTGTCGGAGCGGATCGAGTTCCTCTTCACCTTGGCGGAGCGCAGGCTGGCGGCGGCGAACGGAGGCCGGCGGGTCGACGCGGCGGTGCTTGAACGTGCCTGGTCGGCGTCCATGGAGCTGTGCCGCAGTGGGTCGGTGACACTCGTTCATGGCGATCTCCACCCGGCCAACGTGCTGTCTGGTCCCGGTGACCGCCTGGTGGCCATCGACCCGAGGCCCACGTGGGGTGACCCTGACTTCGACGCGGTGGACTGGGTACTCGGCGGAGTTTCGGACCTCACCGTGCTGAGGCGGAGGATCGGATGGCTGGCCTCGATGGTCCCCGGCCAGTCGCCCGAACGAGTATGGGCTTGGTGTCGCGCCCAAGCCGCCCTCAACGCTGTCCCCAGGCTTTGCGCCGGGCGGGACGACGCAGAAACCCGCTTCCTCATGACCCTGGCGACCCGATGACGACGGCATCATCGGCCTCACCCGCCCTGCGCCTGATGGCTCGTGCCGCGCTGACTCCCATGGTGCGACACTGACAGGGTGACGGACGGGGAAGGCCGGACGGAGCGCCGCCTGGAACGGGCCATCCTGGACCTGCTGGAGCGACGCGGCCCCACGGCGTCGATCTGCCCCTCCGACGCTGCCAGGGCGGTGTACGAAGGAGGCGACGACGGCTGGCGGACGCTGCTGGAACCGGCCCGTCGGGCGGCCGGGAAGCTGGTGACGGCCGGCGAGGTCGAGATCACCCAGGGCGGCCGTCCCGTCGCGTCGACGGAGGTCCGCGGGCCCATTCGTATTCGCCGTTGCCGCTGACCCGGTTCACGGGTGGCAGACGACGTAGCTGTCCCTGGTGCGTGCCTCGACGTGGAGAGGCCGGCAGCCCGCCCGTGGCGTCGCCGGTCGCCGAAACGCGACGGGCATGCGCTCAAGGCTGACGCGGTGGCTTCGCCCGGCCCCGTCCGGTCGCGGATCGCCTCACGCCCACAACTCCTCGCTGTCGCACACCTGTGCTCCCATGTTGCGCTGCATCATGCGCAGCGCCCCGTCCGCGAGGTCGGCATGGATGTGCGCGACCGCGTCCCGGGGGACCACGACCTGGAGGTGGCGGATGTGGGCGTCGAGGGCGGAGTAGAGCACACACTGCTCCGTCACCTGGCCGCACAGCACCACCTGGTCGATGCCCTGCTGGTGGAGCAGATAGCTCAGCGGTGTCTCGTAGAAGATCGAGTGACGGGCCTTGACCACGAAGAGGGAGGACTCGTCGGGCCGTAGCGGCTCCACCAGGTGGGAGTGGTGTCCCGACAGGGCGTTGTCCAGGATCTCGCCGTGGTGTGAGCGCCACTCGCCGAAGTTGTCGTTCACGTAGATCACCGGTACGCCGTGCTCCCGGGCCCGTTCCAGCAGGCCGATCAGCTGCGGCAGTACGGATTCCACGGTGGGGATCAGCGACTCGGCGTCCTCGTGATCGTAAGTGTTGATCATGTCGATGACGATCAGCGCGGTCTTGCCCATGTGACCCAGGGTGCCACTGAGCGACGCGAGGGTGCCTTCGCCGCCGGTGCCGGCCAGGGCTGAACGGCGGCACGGTTCAGGGCACCGGCCGCACGGGCGCTCGCCGGACGTTGGCCAGGACCAGCACCGTGTCGTCATCCGGAGGGTTGGGCAGCAGGCGCACCAGGATGCGGTCGGCCACCTCCTCCAGCGGGCCCGCAGCGCGGCCCAGCTCGGTGCGCAGGCGCCGCGCGCCCTCGTCGATGTCCTGGCCGCGGGTCTCGATCAGGCCGTCGGTGTAGAGGGCGAGGGTCGCACCGTCGGGGAGGTCGACCTCGGTCGTCTCGAAGGGCTGGCCACCGACACCCAAGGGCACGCCGAGCACTTCACCGATCGTCTCCACAGTGCCGTCGCTGTGGAGTACCAGCGGTGGGGGATGACCGGCGTTGGCGATGCGGGCCCGTCCGGTCCAGGGGTCGTACTGGATGTAGAGGCAGGTGGCCAGCTCGATGCCCGCTTCCTCGGCGCAGGCGTCCAGTTCTGCGAGCAGGTCGGCCGGATCCTCCTTGTGCCTGGCGAGCGCCTTGGCCGTGATGCGCATCCGGCCCATGTTGGCGGCGGCCTGGACACCGTGCCCCATCACGTCGCCGACGACGAGCGCGACGCGGTCGTCGGAGAGGTTGATCACGTCGTACCAGTCGCCGCCGACCTCCGTGACATGGCTGCCGGGAACGTAGCGGTGGGCGACCTTCACGTGGGGACTCGTGGCCAGGGCGGAAGGGAGCAGCGCGCGCTGGAGTGTCAGCGCGATGTCCTGGACCTGGCTGTAGAGGCGCGCGTTGTCCAGGCAGAGGGCCGCGCGGGACGACAGCTCGGAAGCCAGGCTCAGATCGTCTTCGCTGAAGGTCGGGCGGGCGGCGGAGCGTCCGAACATGGTCAGCCCCTGGACCGTGCCCCGGGCGATGAGGGGAACGATGGTGACGCAGGTCAGACCGCTGTCGAGGAGGAGTTGTGCGCGGGCCTGCTGGAGGACGGTCGTCGCCGCGAAGTGTTCGTCGATGTTGAAGCTGATCGGGCGGCCCGTCCGCAGCGCCTGGTGGATTCTGGAACCCGGCGGGTACGTCACGGTCTCCAGGCCGCTGACGAGTTCGATGGCGGGAGGCGGCAGGATGGTGCCGGAGGCGATCCGGTGGGTGACCAGGGGCCGGTGCGCGTCGAACACCTCAGGAACGTCCATCCGGCCGACGAGCTCCACGAAGGACGCGTCGGAGAAGTCCGGGACCGCGGCATCGACGAGTTCCTGGGCCGTGACGCGGACGTCGAGGGACGTGCCGATCGTGGCGGCGGCCCGGTCGAGCAGCGCGAGCCGCTGACGGGCGGTGGTGGCCTCGAGGATCGCTTGTTCCCGGTCGGTCACATCGATCATCAGGCCGCCGAGCCCGTGCCGCGTGCCGACCGCCCGGCTGAGCGGGAACAGGCTCACCGATCTCACCTGGTCACGGTCCGGCTGCCCCGGGGTGCGCAGTCCGACCAGCGTGCCGACGACCGGCGGGCCGTTGGCGACGACGGAACGCAGCATGCGCCGGAACTCCCCGCCGTCGGACGTGATCATGACGTCGTCCACGGACCGCCCGAGATGGCCCTCGATGGCCAGGCCGTCCATCTCGGCCAAAGCCTGGTTGAGGTGGACGTAGCAAAGGTTCTCGTCGAGCATGACCAGGCCGATGGGGCACGTCTCGAAGAGGGCGTCGAGGAAGGCGAGATTGGTCTTCACCCGGTCGAGTTCGTCGCCGCTGGCAGCCAGACCCATGACCACCGATCGCCCCATGGCGCCGGTGACGGGGAAGACGCGGAACCCGCAGTGGAAGACGGTGCCGTCACGATGCAGCGTCGGCAGCCGTTGGCGCCAGTACCCGAGGGTCCGGGCGTGCTGCGCGAGCTTCTCGGCCGTGTGCGGGCTTCCGCGGGGCGGACCGGGGAAGAGGACGGCCGCGGGCTGGGACAGGATTGCCGAAGGGTCGTGCCCGAGAGGTCCTGCGCGCCGGGTCCCCAGACGCAGATCCGGTCCGCGTCGTCCATACCGAAGACCGCTACGGACACGTGTTCGAGCAGGGAGCCGGGCTCCGACCGGAGCGGACCCGGATTCCCCTCGGTCTCCGATCGAACAGCTCGCACAGGTTGATCCTTCCGCTCAAGGCGTGCAGGTGGCCCGGCCGCCGTGGGATCGGTGGGCGAGGTGCGCGCCTCTTCCCCTCATTGTGGGCAAATCGGACCGTTACTGCCCAGGTCACACCTTCTCGGCCCGGCAGGCAGGTGTTTCCGCGGCGGTGGAGCCCGGCGGGCGGGATCGCGATTGCAGGACGGAGGTGCACCCCTGGTCGAAGTGGTCAAATTTGACTAACAGGTGTATGCGGCGGCCCTGGGCCGAACGCCACGGCGTGGCTCCTGCACCGAGGTGTGGTCAGCGGCGTTTTCCCTGTGCACGATGCCCTGCACCGGCGTCCTGGCTGTCCCGGCTGATCGCAGGGCGCCGTCCGCCTCGGCCGCCGAGGCCCAGTCGCGCCGGCGCGACTAGGGTCGACGGCATGAGCGAAAGTACCGAGCGTTCCGTCGTCGTCGAGCGCACCAGCAGCGGCCAGTTCGTAGCGACCAACGCCCGCGGCGGGTCGATCAGTTTCGGCACGGTCCCGGACGGTCAGGGCACCGGGTTCACGCCGGTCGAGCTGTTCCTGGCCGCGATCGGGGGCTGCACGGCCGCGGATGTCGATGTCGCCACCGGTCGGCACGCCGAGCCCGCCGAATTCTCCGTGGCGGTGACCGGCGACAAGATCAGCGACGACCTGGGCAATCGCATGACGAACCTTATGGTCACCTTCACCGTCGCCTTTCCGGACGGCGAGGGCGCGGATCGCGCTCGCGCGATCCTGCCCCGCGCGGTCAAGACGTCCCACGACCGTCTCTGCACGGTGAGCCGAACCGTCGAGATCGGCACGCCCGTGAGCGTGACGATCAGGGACGCCTGAGTACCGGGAGATTCCGCCGGCCGCGTCACCGACGAGGTGACGCGGCGTGCCCTGTCACGACCGCAGCCCTTCCCGTTCGAGCTGCGTATCGACAAGTCGTGACGAACGCCGGGGCAGGATCCAGTTGCAGCTCTTCGACTGCCCGGGCGAGCCGAGCCAGGAGAACGACTCGGCGTGTCCCGTTCTCAACGCCACCGACGAAGGCGTAGGCCCCTGACAAGCCCGCCGCCACGGGCGAGGAAGCCGGAGACGGACCAACTGCCTCGCGGCGCAATCGCCGGCGCGTGCGCAATGGCAGGCGTCTCCGCCCCGTTGGTCGCCGTAGGTGGCCGGCACGTACGCGCCGGCGGACGGACCGCAGACCACCGGGCCGTGCGTCGGCGCGGGCTCCGCCACCCGGGCCAACACCTGCGCCCACTCCTCCCGGCTTCGGTCCGCCGTGGCGCGGGCCACGACGTGCCCGCGTCGTGCCCGCCCAGATCCCGCCCCCCGTGGTCTACAGGCCTTTCACCTTGGCGTCCGCCATGACCTCGTAGACCAGCGTCACGGTGCGCCGGCCTCCGGGGGGCAGGGAGACGTTCCAGCGGACGATGCCGTCCGCGTCGACCTCGTCGGGAACGGGCGAACAGCTCTCCCTGCGCAGGCCCACCTCGACCGCCGACGTCTCCGAGACCGGGATGCGTTCGCGGACGACGACCATGTGCTCGTCCCGCTCGGCGGGGGCCGAGAAGCGGGAGAGGTGCAGCCGGACGGTCCGGGTGAGTACGGTGCGCTGGCTGAGGCCGACCGTGTCACGGGTCTCCTCGGTGTGCCGCAGGACCCGGTGGTCGTCACGGCTGCCGAAGGCGAGGTCGGCGGGAGCGCCGGGAGCGGTGAAATCCAGCGCGCCGCGACCGATGAAGCCACCGCCGCTGACGAGGTCCACGGGCCCGGCGAGCAGCGCGTGGCCGGCACGGTTCTCGAACCGCACCACCTGGCTGACCAGCGGGGACAGTTCGGGCGCGCAGGCGTACTCCCTGCTCGCGGGGGTGGCGAAGGACGAGATCGGCACGCGGTGGGCCCGTCCGTCCGAGGGGATGGAGACCGAGGCGTCGCACCGCAGGACACGGACCTCGCCACCGTCGTCCACCCCTGGCAGGCCCTGCACGGGGGCTGGTCCGAGATCCGCGACCTCCTCCTCACGCAACTCGACGTGGACGGTGCGGCGTTCCGCCGTGGAACGGTCCTGGAGCGTCAGCCGGTCCTCACCGAGCCGGGGAGGTTCGGTGGCCCGGGCGGAGCGGGCCGTGGACAGGGTCAGCCGTACGTCCGACCAGTCCTCGCCGGTGCGCTGCCAGACCATCGCGTCCGTGTCCAGCGTGAGCGAGTCCCCGTCGAGTACGGCCCGGTAGGCAGGCCGCCACAGTGCGCACGGGGTGAGGTGGGTGAGGCGCAGCCCGGCCGGACCGGCGGCGTCCGCCCGCACGGTGAGTTCGACATGGGCCGCCAGCTCGGTGGGTTCCGTCTCGGCGAGCTCCAGGGCTCGCTGGGCGGCGGAGAGTTCGGCGGCGAGCGCGGTCAGCCGGGCGTCCACCACACGTAGCCGCTCGCCGAAGGTGTCCCGCTCGTCGTCGGCTCGGTCCAGTTCGCGGCTCCAGCGATCCTTCTCGGCCTCTCCGAGGCCGGCGCCTTCGCCGATCTCCCGTAGCAGATCGGCGGCGAGACGGCTGAGGAGGTCGACGCGGGTGTGCAGGCGGTCCCGCTGCTGTCCCAGCGAGCGCTGTTCCTCCTTCAGGGCGGTCAGCCGGTGGCGCAGCGCGGAATCGTCTTCGGCGGGGCCCGGCCCCCGCGGCGTCCACGCACGTACGACCCTGGCGTCCAGCACGGTCACCGGGTGATCGGCGGACAGCTCGGCGTGCAGGCTGCGGTCGACCGTCAGGGCGCTGACCGGCCCGAGGCGCAGCCGCTGGGTGCCGGTTTCCAGGTCGAGCACGGCGGTCCGCTCGACGTAGGCCCGGTCCTCCAGGCAGGTGACGGCGGTGACGGGCAGGGCGATCGGTTCGGGGCTCGTGGACATGGGGTCAGCTCCTGCGGTTGCCGCCGGTCAGAGCCGCACTGGCCGGGATACGGATGACGTAGCCACCGTCGAGTGAGGCGGTGGTGCGGGCCGGCAGCTCGATCCGCCACAGTCGGGTGCCCGGCGCGTGCCGCTCGGCGTCCTTGCCGTCCGCCGGTGCCTTCCAGCCGGCCTTCTCCTCGATCTTCACGTCCGCTTCGGTGGTGACCGGCACCCGCTCGCGCACCTCCACGGTGACGGGAACGGTCAGCCGGTTGGCCAGTTCCACATGGACGTGGTGATCGAGAAGTGTGACGTTGTTGCGCAGCCCCGAGGTCGACTCACGCATGCTCGTACGGCGCGTCACCCCGATGGCCTCGTTCGGCCCGAGGCCCACCCGGCACACACCGCCGGGAGCGAGCGTGGGCAGTGAGGTGGTCAGCAGGAAGTCCCCGTCGGACGCGATCTCCAGCGGACCGGCCAGCAGTGCCTGATCGGTGGCGTTGGACAACACCAGCGTCGTGTAGACGGCCTGTTCCACCGACGGGACGCACAGGTACTCGGTGCGCAGACCGACCGGCACCTCGCCGACGGTGACGGTGTGCCACGTACCGTCCGACGGTACGTCGGCGCGGGCGACCGCGTCGTAGCGGAGGTCGAAGGAGCCGGCCGACTCGCGGGGACGCCGGGCACTCCCGGGGAGGGGCAGCGCCGCGACAGCCTCGGCACGTCGGCGGTACTCGTACGTCAGGGGGTCGGATGCCGTGCCCGGGAACAGCCGTCCCCGGCGCTCCCTTTGCGTTTCGGGGCCGGACAGGACCAGTGCGGTGTAGTCGAGTTCGGCTGCGCTCGGTCGCGGTGGGCCCGGCGAGAGAGGAGTCGGCGGGGCCGACGGCGGCTGAGGAGCGGCTGCCGGTGGCGGTACGGCCCGGCCGCGTGCCGCCGGAGCCATGGCAGGTGCCGCGGTGGGCCGAGCGCCGGTTCGCGGAGCGCTGTCACGGCCGAACGCGGGTGGCGCGTGGCCGCCGCCGGCTGGTGCGGACGGTGCCGCGGGCCCGGGGCCCGGCACCGCGCCGCTGGGCGCCGGCGGAACGGCGGAAGGCGCGCCGTAGCTTGCCGGCGGTGGCGGTGGCGGTGGCGGTGGCGGTGGCGGTGGCGGTGGCGGTGGCGGTGGCGGTGGCGGTGGCGGTGGCGGTGGCGGTGGCGGGGAAGGAACGGGGTGGGACGAAGTACCGGCCTCGTGCGTCCTGACGGCCGCGGCGGGCACCGCAACAGGGCCGATCGCCGGGCGTGGTCCTGCCGCGTCGTATCCGGCGAAGAGATCGGTCAGCCCCCGCGGGGGCTCGCGCCAGCCCGAAGGCGCGGGGGCGGGCTGGCTGCGTCCGATGCGGAGGGAACGGAGCCGGGGCGCGTCGGTACGGCGCCGCAGGTCCGCCGTGGCCAGCGAGACGTGTACGCCGGTCCAGTCCTCGCCGGTGCGCTGGGCGACCGCCGCCCGCAGCAACAGCCGTCCGTCGCCCTCGCCCTGGCGGTGGGTGAGGCGATACGCCGGTGCCCAGACCGCGCCGGGCACACCGTATTCCACCTCCAACTCCACCTCGGTGTCCGGGCCCTGGGCGCCGGTGAGGGTCACGACGGCGCACATCGCGGTCTCCACGTGCGGTGCGGCGGTATCGGTGGAGGCGCGGGCGAGCTTGTCGGAGGCGATGTCCAACTCGTGCTCGACGCCCTTCAACTCCTCCTCCGCCTCACGAAGGCGGGAGTGCAGCACGGTCAACCGGGCGTCGACGAAATCAGCGAGCTCCAGCCACGCGTCGACGGGTGTACGGCGGTGGGGGTCCTCCTTGTTCCGGGGCGGCGGCACCGGGCGCAGGGCCGCCACCTCCTCGATCAGCTTCCGCTGCCGGTTCCGGCGGGCCTGGGCGGCCTGGGCTGCGTCACGGAGCCGCTCGACTTCACGCCGCAGCTCGCCGAGCGGGCGGGTGCCGAGCGGTTCGGCGTCGACCTGTGTCCTGGCCTCGGTGGCACGAACGCCGGACACACCGACGACCCGTACGCGTAGGGAACCCGGGTCCATCGACCGAGGCAGGCCGGTCACCCGCACCCGCCCGTCGGCCGGCACCCGGCCGCGGGCGAGCCGACGGCAGAGTGCGCCCTGCGCGTACACCACCACCGAGTCGAGTGCCGATGCCCAGCTCGGGACCGTCTCCGCCCTCATGTGCCCCCCATGCCGTGTCAGTGCCGGGTCAACTCTATGCCGGGCAACGGCCGGTGGCGGGGCCGGCACAGAGGCCGGCGCGGCAGACGGCATGGCATCGGGCCTCACCTCGCTCCCGGCAGACGCGGGCGCTGGCCCCCAGGGGCGACAACGGCGGCGCGGCGGGGCTGTCTCAGTCAGGGGAGGAGCGAGCGGCCTGTGGGTGCCAGCCGCAACCTCCGGGGTTCCGCCGTCTGTTGGCGCTCGATGCCCGGCAGTATCACGTTCCGTACGAGGGGTTGGGCCTCGACCTGGGCGAGGTGCCGGCGGTGGGCAGTCTCATCGGGGTACGGGGTGAAGACCGCTGCGACGCTCTCCCCGGTGCGGACCGGCAGCCTGGGGAAGGTGTTGTGTGCCGTCTCGGTGGTCAGGGCGGCGAGCGGCGCGGGTCCCGTGGCGCGGAGCACCGGCAGGAGGCGGTCCCGGATCAGTGCGATGCCGTCGTGCCGCCCAGGAGGGAAGGACCACACGGTGACGGCCATGAAGCGGGCCGATGCCGGCCCACCGGATTCGGGGCGACGGGAGGGGACGACGGAGAAGCCACTCGCGTCCGTCAGGGGACGAAGGAGCAGTACATCGTCGCTGTCCAGCATGGTGGAGTTCGCCTCAGGGCCGTGCCGGGCCCAGACGGGGCCGCCGTAGAAGGCCGTCAGCGCGCGGTGCCGTCCCGTCATGTCCCGGAACCCGCGCAGCCAGACGAAGCGATCCGGATCGTCGAGGTCCCGGAACTGGCCGAGCACCACCATCCCGGCCTCTTCCTGGGATTCGACGAACTCCCGGTCGAAGAGTTCGATGAACTCGTCGCGCCGCTTGGTGCGAAGTGTGTACTGCCGAAGTTCGATCACGGCGGGGCGGTGGACGGGGCCGGCAGGGGGCATGGCGGAACTCCTGTTCAGTTCTCTTCTCCGGCGGGTGGCGGACGCCGGGCCCGGTCCGGTCGCGGAGCGGGCGCGAACCGACGCTAAGGGAGCCTTGTGCCAGGTGCTGTCAGGGTTTTCCGGGGAGAATGCGTCCATGTCTGCCGGTCGACTGTTGTCGGTGTTGCTGCTGCTGCAAGCCCGGGGCCGCATGTCCGCGCGAGACATCGCCGACGAACTCGGGGTGTCCGTACGGACCGCCTACCGCGATCTGGCGCGTCTGCAGGACGCCGGCGTCCCGGTCTACGCGGAGCCGGGACGACGTGGCGGCCATCAACTGCTGGACGGCTACCGAACCCGCCTGACAGGAATGAGCGAGGGGGAGGCGCGGGCGCTGTTCTTCGCCGGACTGCCCGGACCAGCCGCCGAGTTGGGACTCGCGGCGGAGGTGACGGCAGCGCGGCTGAAGCTGCTGGCCGCGCTGCCGACGGGACTGCGCGAGGAGGCGGCACGGACCGCGGCGGTCTTCCACCTGGACGCCCCGGGCTGGTACCGGGAGCGCGAACAGACGCCGTATCTGACCCTGTTCGTCGACGCCGTGCTCACCCGGTGTGCGGTGGACGTGCGTTACCGCCGGTGGCGCGCGCCGCAAGAGGTGCGTCGCCGCCTTCGGCCGTACGGCCTGGTACTCAAGTCCGGTGTCTGGTACCTCGTGGCGGCCGGCAGGAACCGGATCGCGACCTACCGGGTGACCCAGGTCCTCGACGCGGCCCCGTGCGACGAGCGCTTCGAGCGGCCCGCGGACTTCGACCTGGGCGCGTACTGGACCTCCTACCTCGACGACTTCCAGACCCGCCGCCACACCGGCACAGCCACCATCCGCCTGTCGCCGCGCGGACGCCGGCGCCTGCCCGACAACTTCCCGCCCGAGGTGGTGCGGGCTGTCGACTCCACCTCGGCCGCCGTCGGCGACGACGGATGGGTCGAGGCGGTCATCCCGACCGAGAGCATCGAGCACGCCTGCGGCGAACTGCTGCGGCTCGGTGTCGACGTCGAGGTCGTCGCCCCCTGCGAACTGCGCCGAGCCATGGCCGACACGGTAGGCGTACTCGCCCGGGCCTACGGCTCCGCCCGGATGACGACCGGCGACGGCTCGCGCGCCGGCGACGTCACGTGAGCCAGCCCCGCACAAGTGCCACCAGGCTCTCAGCTGGGGCGGTTCCCCTGCGGCGGGTCGGCTTGCCGGGGTGTGGTGAGGTACTCGTAGGTGCCCGTGAGTTCGAGCAGGCGCGCGGGCAGGGCGTGCCACTCCTGGTCGACGCAGGCGACCGTGATCCGGCCCCGCGATGTGGCGGGTCTGCGGGTGGGGAGCGTGGCGATGACACGGTCGTTGATCGCGGTGGCGGCGTGCTCGTCGGCCACGCTCATACGGTTGGCGGCCCACTCGATGCCGACCTTGTGCTGGACGGCGCCGATCACGTCCAGCAGCACGGCTTCGGCGTCCAGCCCCGCCGCCAGGGCGTCGGCGACGACGTCGACGGCCGAGTACTCGTCCGCGGCCCGTACGGCGACCCACAGCTTGTCCGCCCACGGCACGGCCCGCCTGTCGCCGTACGGCGAGACGGGGCGGGCGCCGACGCTGTGCCGGCCCGTCCCCTCGGCGGTGGTGCCGGTGATGTGGGTGCTCATGCGGTGTACCTGCCCCGGGTCGTCCCGTCCACCGCACTGAGGTGGGCACCGCGGGGTGCCGTGATGGCCATGACGGCGATGTCGTCGTGCCGTCCGTCGCCGATCCACTGGGAGATGAGCATCTGGATCCGCTCGACGACGGCCTCGGCCGGCATGCCGGCGCACTCCGCCGCCGCGCGCTTGAGGCGCCGCTCCCCGAAGAAGGCGTCGCCCAGCGGACCGCCCTTGGCTTCGGTGACACCGTCGGTGAACAGCACGCACGTCTCCCCCGGGGCGAGCCGGACGTGGGCGGTGCGGGAGGTGATCGCGGGCACGACACCGATCAGCGTTCCCCCGGTGTCGGCCTCCTCGACAGTCCCGTCGCGGCGCACGATCAACGGCGCGGGATGCCCCGCCGCAGTCAGCCGGAGGGCCACGCCGCCCTCCTCACGGCGCACCGAGGCCACGACCAGGGTCGCGAAGCGGGTGTGATGGCTGGTGCGCATGGCGTTGTTCAGCAGGCGGAGCATGTGGGCGTGGTCCCCGGCCAGGGGCAGCAGGGCGTGCAGCGTGTTGCGGATCTTGCCGGTCAGGACCGCGGCTTCCAGTCCCTTGCCGGCCACGTCCCCGAGGACGGCGAGGGTCTCGGGGGAGTCGTCGCCGGGCGGATGCACGTCGTAGAAGTCACCGCCGACGCGTTCGGTGTCCTTGCTGGGCCGGTAGCCGCCCGCGAACTCCACCCCCTCCACCTGCTGCAGGGTGGGCGGCAGAAGTTCACGCATCAGGATGTCGGAGATCGTGTTCTGCTCCGCGTACAGCCTCGCGGCCGACATCGCCGCGCCGGACCGGGCCGCGAACAGCCCGGCCAGTGCCTCCTCCGCGTCGGTGAAGGCGGCCTGCTGCACCCGGCGCAGCAGGATCAGCGCGCCCGCGGGTACGCCGTGCCCCGGCAGCGGCGTGATCACCAGCGAACCGACCTCACCGAACCCTTCAGGGACCACCCAGTCGGGAGCCGCGGCGGGGTCTATCCAGCGGGAGGGCACGGGCGGGAACCCGCGCAAGGCCTCGGCCAAGCCCGGCATGGCGTCCGGCGTGACGGCGACCGTGTCACGAGAGACCTCGCCGCGGTGGTCGCATACGATCACCGGCAGCTTCTTGGCTGCGGTGGGTGCGATGACCAGCGCGGCATCGGCCAGATGCTCGGTGGCCAGGCGCGCGGTGACCTCCATGCAGCGGTCGAGGTTCAACGAGGCCAGCAGCGCCGTGGAAGCCTCGGTGAGGAACCTCGTGCGCCCGCGTTCGGCTTCGAGTTCCTGCACGGCCAGCTGATAGTCGGTCTCCTCCACCAGCCACCACGCCGTACCGCCGCCCGCCAGGGCGGAGGGGTGCGCCGAGAAGAAGCGGCCGTCCACCGCACCGGCGGCGGGGCCGGGGACATCGGCGCTCCCGGCGGTGGCGAGCCAGCAGGGTGACGGCAGCGCCCGGCCGGGGCGGGCGGCAGGCAGAAGATCACTGGCCGCGCCGTTGAGTTCCTCGACGTGCCCGTCCGCGCCTATGACCACCACGGGGTACGGGGCGGTCTCGGCGCTCACCGTGCTGACAGCACCGGTGCGGGGGCGGGCCGGGGAAGAAGTCATACAACGGGGCCCCTACGCGTGGACCCTCACCTCACTCAGCGAAGAAGAACAGTTGCCGGAAGTCAACAATCCCGCAGGCCGATGTCGCCACGCAACCACCACACCTCGCCCGGAGGTGTCAGCGGCTCGCAACGAGCTTCGACTGCCCTGGGAAACAAGGGGTGTTGGCTGCCGGCGCCGTGCTGAGACCGTGCCAAGATTCACACTTCATCCACATGTGCGCGGGGTGAGCGGCAGCCCGGCAGCGCGGTCGTCCCCTCGTCGCTCTCCGGCGAGGCTGCCGGCCGAGGCGCCATTACGGCGCAGGGGGTGAACCTGCAGCGGCGCGGGGCCCGAGCCGACTTGCCTACCGGGAAAGTCAAAGCGCACCAGGGTGCGGCTGACGGACCGCGGCCGCACCGCCTTCGAGGGACACGTCGCGGCTCTACGGGCGATCGTCGAGGCCGCCGGTACCGCGGCGGACACCGAAGCACCACCACAGCGACACAACTCGGGGACGGCACGATGACGCCCAAGCACGCACCTGCCCAGCCCGTCGTTCACGCGCGCGACGTGACGATGACATACGGAGACATCGACGTCCTCCACGGCGTCGACCTGGACATCCACCGCGGCGAGGTCTTCGCGCTGCTCGGACCCAACGGCGCCGGAAAGACCACCACCGTCGAGATCCTGGAAGGCTTCCGGCGCCGCTCCTCCGGGGAGGTGAGTGTCCTCGGTACCGACCCGGAGCGGGGCGACGACGCCTGGCGCGGGCGGATCGGACTGGTCCTGCAGTCCTGGCGCGACCACCGCCGCTGGCGGGTGGCGGAGCTGCTGAAGCACTTCGCCACGTACTACCCAGCCCCGCGCGACCCGGCCGAGCTGCTCGCCCTGGTCGGCCTCACGGACCAGGCAGGCCGACAGGTGGACCGGCTGTCCGGCGGCCAGCGCCGGCGGCTGGACGTCGCGCTCGGTATCGTCGGCCGCCCCGAACTCCTCTTCCTGGACGAGCCGACCACCGGCTTCGACCCGCAGGCGCGGTACGAGTTCCACGCCCTGGTCGAACAGCTGGCCCGCGACGAGGGCGTCACCGTGCTGCTCACCACCCACGACCTGGCGGAGGCCGACCGCCTCGCCGACCGCATCGCCATGCTCGTCGGCGGCCGGATCCGGGCCTGCGGCACGCCCGCGGAACTGGCCCGGCGGGCCGCCGCCCAGGCCGAGGTCCGCTGGACCGCCGACGACGGGACGCCCCGCCGCGAACGCACCGAAGACCCCTCACGCCTGGTCTGGGAACTCCACCGGAGCACGGACGGCCCCATCCCCGACCTGGAGGTCCGCCGCCCGACGCTGGAGGACACCTACCTGCACATGGTGCACGGGGGGCCGACGGGACGGACGGGACCGCGGACGAGGAGACACAGGCCGCATGAACGTGACGCTCCTGACGAAGAGTTGGCGTGCGGGCCTCCAGCGCGGCGGCATCGAGTTGCGGCACCTCCTGCGTAACGGCAGGGAGATGTTCGGCCACCTGACCAACGTGGTCGTCGCGCTGCTCGTCGCCGGCTACGTCAGCGACGACGTGCCCGGCACCGGGACCCCCATGGCCCATCTGGTACTGGCGGGATTCGCCGCCTACCTGCTGTTCCAGATCGGAATGGTCAACCTCCCGCAGATCCTCGTGACCGAGCGGGAGGAGGGCGCCCTGCTGCGGCTGCGTGCCACGCCCGGCGGGATACCGGCCTACCTCGTCGCCAAGTGCCTGCTGGTCGTCGTGGTGGCGGTCGGCACCCTGGCCCTGCTCCTGGGGGCCGCGGCACTGCTGGTGGACGGGCCACTGCCGCACGGGCCGGGCGACTGGCTGACGCTGCTGTGGGTCACCACGCTGGGGCTGCTGGCCGTCGTACCGCTGGGTGCGGCCATAGGCGCGGTCCTGCCCAACCCCCGCGAGGCGCTGGCGTTGATCATGCTGCCGACGATGGGATTGCTGGTCATCTCCGGGACGGTGTTCCCGATCACGTCGCTGCCCGTGCCGGTCCAGCAGGTGGCGGCCGCCTTCCCGCTCAAGTGGATGGCGCAGGGCCTGCGTTCGGCGTTGCTCCCGGACGCGGCACGGGCCGCGGAGGTGGCCGGCTCGTGGGAACTTCCCATGGTCGCTCTGGTGTTGACCGCCTGGGCGGCCCTGGGCTTCCTCCTCGCAGTACCCCTCCTGCGCCGCGCCGCCCGCCGCGAGTCCGGCTCCCGCCTCTGCGCACGGCACCGCAAGGCGGCACAGAGCGGAGCGGCGCCGTAGGGAACCCGTGACCGCAAGGCGGTCGGGGCCGGTCGCGGCGCCCGTGCGGCGACCCGGAGGCTTCCGCACCGCGCCCGCCTTGACCGCCGTCGGGCCGGCAGCCCGGTCGTCCGCGACGCGTCGGCCCGATGCATCGGGCATCGCCGGGGACACCCGCGGCCGCCGCCGGCGCAGCGAATCCTGGTCGCCGGCCCACGTCGGCCAGCGCCGACGGCTTCAGGAACGTGTCACAGCAGCGCCGAGTGTTCGGTCATATCTGCGAGATTCGGGACCTCAAGACTTCGGCCCTGATGAATCTGCCACGAGGAGGTGCGCCGTGGACTGGCGTGAACAGGCGCTCTGTGGGGGCGCCGATCCTGATCTGTTCTTCCCCATAGGTGACACGAGCAGCCGTCCGACCGAGGCCCAGACAGCTCTGGCGAAGACCGTCTGTCGTCGCTGTCCGGTCATACGGGAGTGCCTGAGCTGGGCGCTGGCAGCCGATCCGCCGGACGGCGTATGGGGCGGCACAACAGCGGACGAACGCCGAGCCATGCGGCAGCGTCTGATACACCAGCCCCGCAAGACGAACGGGAGAGCAGCCTGACCGCCAGGCACACCACGCTGCGGGCCACTGGTCCGCACAGCTAGCATCGGGCGTGGATGAGGGCCGTTGGCCCGAGGGTGCGTGGTCGTCCCGGCACCCGCAGGTACAGGGCTCAGCGAGTGCACAGTCGGCGATTCGAACGCAGGTGTCCCATGGCAACGGAAAGTGTTCTGCATCCGAGCCTGATCGTCCCGATCGGCCACGTCGAGCCCGTGCCGCGGCGCATCCGGGGCATGATCGACGGCCGCGTCGTGTTCGACACACGCCGGGCCCTGTACGTCTGGGAGCGGCAGGCCTACCCCCAGTTCTGCATCCCGGTCAAGGACTTGGTCGACGGCGTGCTTGTCGACGACGGCCACACCGGGCAACTGGGTCCGGGCCCGGCGCACCGACACACCCTGCAGGTCGGCCCCGAGGTCCGTGAAGGCGCGGCGTGGGTCTGGGGTGAGGGTGCCCCGGGGCCCCTGCACGGGACGGTGCGCTTCGAATGGGAGGCGCTGGAGTCCTGGTTCGAGGAGGACGAGCCGGTCTTCGTGCATCCCAGGAGCCCGTACTCCCGTGTAGACGCTCTGCGCTCGTCCAGCAGCGTGCGAGTGGAGCTGGACGGGGTCGTGCTGGCGGATGCCCCCTACTGCGTGAAGCTCTTCGAGACCGGTCTGCCGACCCGCTACTACCTCGACCGCACGCACATCGACTGGACACGGCTTCGGCGCTCGGACACGGTGACGCAGTGCCCGTACAAGGGGACGACGAGCAGCTACTGGTCGTTCGACAGCGGCACCACGTCCTACGAAGACATCGCCTGGATGTACGACTTCCCGACCGTCCCAGCCCACGGCATCGCCGGCATGACGGCCTTCTACAACGAGCACGTCGATCTGTACGTCGACGACGCCCTGCTGCCGAGGCCCACCGGCCGTACGGGCGTGACTGCGAAGTAGCGGGCCGGGAGGAACACCGCGCAGGCTTCGGCACGCCTGAGCTGCTTGAGCCCTCAGCCGGAGAGGTGAAGGGACTGAGCGTGCGTCGGGTCGGAGCCGTGCCGGCCCGGGCGGTGCCGGTCAGGAGGACGCCTTGCGGCGGTGCAGGGCGGCGACGGCGCCGAGGGCCACGCCGACCGCGATGACGATCAGTCCGCGGATCCATACGCCGCTGTCGATCCGCGTCGCGAGCGCCACGCAGGAGAGCGCGCCGAGGACGGGCACGGCCGTGTACGCGTGGAAGTGCGGCGCGGCCGGGCGGTCGCGCCGCTGGACGAGGACGGCGGTGTTGACGATGAAGAACACCACGAGGAGCAGCAGCACGAGCGTGGAAGCGAGGGTCGCCACGTCGCCCGTCAGCGCCAGCGGGAAGGACAGCGAGGTCGTGGCCGCGATGGCGGCCCACGGGGTGCGGCGCCGGGGAAGCACCGCGGTCAGGAAGCGGGGGAGCAGACCGTCCCGGGCCATCCCGTAGGCCAGACGGGAACTCATGATGCCGGTGAGCAGCGCGCCGTTGGCGACGGCGACGAGGGCGACGGCACTGAACAGCTTCGGCGGAACCCCGCCCGCCTCCTTCACCACTTCGAGCAGGGGGCCGCTGGAGCGGGCCGGCGTTTCGGTGGGGACGGCGGCCGAGGCGACGATCCCGACCAGGGCGTAGACGGCACCGGCCGTCGCCAGGGCACCGAAGAGTGCCCGCGGATACGAGCGACGCGGATCCCGGGTCTCCTCGGCGACGTTGACGGAGGTTTCGAAGCCGACGAAGGAGTAGTACGCGAGCACCGTCGCGCTCAGGACCCCGGTGACCACGCCCGTGTCGGCAGTGCCTGGGTTCACCAGCCCGCCCGCGTCGCCGCGTACGAGCACCCGGACGCCGAGGCCGACGACGAGGAGGAGACCGCCCACCTCCACGAGTGTCGCGGCCACGTTGGCGCCGGTGGATTCCCTGATGCCTCGGGCGTTGAGCAGCGCCAGCGCGCACAGGAAGATCGCCGCGACCAGGAGGACGGGAAGGCTGACGAAGGCGGTCAGGTAGTCGCCGGCGAAACCACGTGCCAGTGCGGCGACCGACACGATGCCCGCGGCAAGCATGCAGAATCCGGCCAGGAACCCGGTGAGCGGGCCGTAGGCGAGGGTCGCATAGTGGGAGGCCCCGCCGGCCTTCGGGTACTTCGTCGCGAGTTCGGCGTACGACGCCGCCGTCAGGAGCGACAGCAGCAGGGCGAGGAGGAGCGGTACCCACACGGCGCCGCCCGACTTCGCGCGACCTGGCCTACGAGGACGTAGACGCCGGCGCCCAGCACGTCGCCCAGGATGAAGAAATAGAGCAGAGGCGTCGTCAGCGCCTTCTTGAGCGCCGGGGCCTCGGCCTCGGGCGCGCCGCCAGGCGTAGGTGCGAAGGGGGTGGTCACCGCACCTGACTACCCTTGCGGCCCGGCAACACCCGGAACGACGCGCGGTGGGCCGGGCACAGTCCACGGGTGCCGCCCCGTACTCCTCTGGCGAGGCGGTGAGTCGTATGTGGCCTGTTGCTCACTTTCGGGGGAGCGCTGAGGGCGGGATCCGGTGGCCTGCCGCTGCGGCGCAGTGGGCTGCGGGGTGTGGCCCGTGCATCCGAGGGCTATGTGCAGGGGCCACAGCTGTGTACGCCGTCTTCGCACAGGTCCATGACAGCAACAACCGACTGTCTCTGGACGGCCGCTCCAGCGTCCGCGTCCACACCGGCGCGTTCGCCCTCCGCCGTTCCTTCGGTCAGTCAGCGGCTGCTTTACGGGTGCGCTGGTAGTGGCGCCTGGCCTTCATGCGGTTGCCGCACAGTGCCATGGAGCACCAGCGGGCCTTGTTCGTCTTGCTGCGGTCGAGCAGGAACAGCCGGCACTCGGGGTTGGCGCAGGGGCGCAGCCTGCCAGGCATGCCTTGCTGTAGCGCGCCCCAGGTCAGCACCGCTTCCACCGCCATCCGGCGGTCTGCGGGGGGATTCGGCTCCCAGGACACGCCTTCCGCGGTGATGCGCGGATGAGAGGTGACGCCCTTGAGCAGCGGGGACAGTGAGGTGGCCGGCCGGTCCCCACGGACCACCTGTTGCAACGCCTCGCGGACCTCCATCAACTGCTTCCGCTCGGCGGCGGTGCCGCTCCCGCCGTGACTGCGCTGCCAGGACCGGGCCGCTTCTGGATCTTCCAGCTCATCATGCACACCGCCGTTGACCACCGGCGTGCTGTTGAGGAGTTCCAGCAGGGCGTCCTGCTGTTCTCGATCGGCCACCACGCTGCCTCCTAACCCTTTTGTTGCGCTTGACAGGTTACATGAGTGAAGCGCAGGCTAACCACAGAAAAGTCCTTCGACGGTTAGCCGATCCGGCCTCCCTCCGGCGCCCGGCTGTCCGGTGTCGAGGGTGAATCTAACCTCCATGAACCAGTTGACTGGTTAGTGGTCGATGTGCTCGACTGGATGAGTAACCAGTGAAAGCAAGTAGAAAGGTTAGAAGGATGACTCTCGCAGTCCACCACCGCACCGCCCGCATCGACGGCCTTGACGTCTTCTACCGGGAGGCAGGCGACCCCACAGCACCCGTCGTCGTCCTGCTGCACGGCTTCCCGACCAGCTCGCACATGTTCCGCCACCTGATTCCGGCACTCGCCGACCGCTACCACGTGATCGCCCCCGATCACATCGGGTTCGGCCAGAGCGCGATGCCCGCCATGGAGGACTTCCCCTACACCTTCGACGCCCTGGCCCGGATCACCGCCGGCCTGCTCCAGGAGCTGGGTGTCGACCAGTTCGCGATGTACGTGCAGGATTACGGCGCCCCCATCGGATGGCGTCTCGCCCTCCAGGACCCCGACCGGGTCACCGCGATCATCACCCAGAACGGCAACGCCTACGAAGAAGGGTTCGTCCAGCCCTTCTGGGACGCCGCTTTCGCCTACGCCAAGAACCCGGGTCCGGACACCGAGGGCCCCATGCGAGACGCCCTCACCCTCGAGGCCACCCGCTGGCAGTACGTGCACGGAGTACCCGACCCCAGTCTGATCAGCCCCGACAACTGGGTCCATGACCAGGCGCTGCTCGACCGCCCCGGCAACGACGAGATCCAGCTCAAACTCTTCCGTGACTACGCCACGAACCTGGACCTCTACCCGCAGGTACATCAGTACTTCCGGAACTCACAGGTCCCTCTTCTGGCGGTCTGGGGCGTCAACGACGAGATCTTCGGCCCCGCGGGTGCCCGGGCCTTTCAGCAAGATCTACCCGACGCCGAGATCCACCTGCTGGAATCCGGGCACTTCGCCCTGGAGAGCCACATTCACACCATCACCGAGCACATCCGCGCCTTCCTCGGCCGCTGTCCCGCCTGACCGCGCCGGGCGGTGGGAGCAGCGTGTGCCGCTGAGCGAGGGCGGCGGGCCGATCGCCGATACCGCGAGGCGAACGCCCGCCTGGGCGAGACCCGGACGTGCGTCGGTCTCGCCCGCGCCCACTTCGCCGGCCGGCCCCGGGCCCGCGCCCGGCCGTACGACGACCGTTGTCGGGCGGCGCGCTCACCCGACAGCGGCAACGGCGACGAGTCGCCGGCGGCCTGCAGAGCCAGGGACCGCTCCACGTCTCGCTCCAGGAACGGTGACGCATCACGCAGGTGCGAGGTGGTGCTCCGGGACGACCCTCCGCCATCGCCCGACGGGCTCGCGGTCACTACGGGGCCTGGTGAGGTGTGGGCGACCACGTCAGAAGGCCGCCCGCTCTCCCCACCCCACACCTCGGAAGGTACTCAGTCCAGACAGAACTCGTTGCCCTCGATGTCCAGCATCGGGATGCACGCATCTTTGCCGTCATAGAGCGTTCGCACGTGTACCGCGCCGAGCGGGACAAGTCGCGCGCACTCGGCCTCCAGTGCGGCGAGACGCTCTTCGCCCACGAGTCCGGTACCGACCCGCACGTCAAGATGGAGCCGGTTCTTGGCGGCCTTCCCTTCGGGCACGCGCTGGAAGTACAGCCGCGGGCCCACCCCTGAGGGATCGATGCAGGCGAACCATGCGTCCTGCTGCTCAGGTGGCAGCGATGCCTGGTAATCGTCCCAAGTGGCAAACTCCTTCGGTGGCGGTGATACGACGTACCCCAACACCTCGCACCAGAAGCGAGCGAGACGCTCAGGTTCCGCACAGTCGAAGGTGACTTGGAACTGCCTGATCGATGACATCGGCGCACCCTACCAAGGGGACTCAGCCACTCCCCGCCGAACCCTGGGCCGGCTTGGACACCTGGTTGAGGGTACGGCTGCGAAACAGAGCGGACGCCAAGGGCAGCGGTATGACGACCGGGCTCACGTCGACATCCCCGGAGCCGCAGGCTGCCTCAGCCGGCGGCTGCTGACCCGGACGCGCCGTAGCCTGACCTGACGTCGCAGGTACCAGCCACACGGGGGGCCTCCGGTGCCGGTGGCCGACAGACGTCTCATCCCCGACCGCGAACAAGGGCCCGTCGCGCAATGCGCGGGCTGCCCGCCATGACCCAATACCGTTGGGTGTGTCCGCTGCCGGTCCACAACTGCGGACCGGGGATGGAGGAGTCTCTCATGAGTGATGCGCCTGTTCTGGTACTCGCCGCCACCGGTGGACAGGGAAGGGCCGTGACTGAGGCGTTGCTGGTTCGCGGCGCCAGGGTGCGGGCGATGGTCCGGGACCCCGAGCGGAGTTCCGGGCGCCGGCTGGCCGATCAGGGTGCCGAGCTTGTGGCGGGTTCCTTGAGTGACCGTGGACGCCTCGCCGCCGCGATGGATGGCGTGGCGGGGGTCTTCGCGTACACCACGCCTTTCGAGGCAGGCCTGGACGCCGAGGTTGCCCAGGGGCAGGCAATCGTGGCTGCCGCCGGCGAGAAGGGCGTACCGCATCTGGTGTTCAGCTCGGTAGCGGGCGCCGGCCAAGGAAGCGGCGTACCGCATTTCGACAGTAAGGCTCGAATCGAAGCGGAGCTGGCCTTGAGCACAGTTCCTCATACGATCTTGGGGCCGACGTATTTCTACGACAACGCCCTTGGCGGGGCGGAACGCATCCTCGCCGGGATGCTCGACCTGCCTCTCCCCTCCGAGCGGCCCTTGCAGCAGCTGGCTCGTACCGACCACGGTGCCTTCGCCGCCGAGCTGCTGCTCAACCCCGGCCCATACGTCGGGCAGCGAATCGAGCTGGCGAGCGATGCTCCCACCCCGGCGCAGATGGCAGCCGCCCTGGGTGCAGCTGTGGGACGGGAAGTCCGGAATGTGCAGGTACCGCTGGAGGAGATCGGCAATCCGGACATGCGCGCGATGTGGACGTTTCTCAACGGACCTGGCTACCAGGCCGACGTCCACGCTCTGCATGCGGCCCATCCGGGGATCGCCTGGACCAGCTTCGCCGAGTGGGCGGAGAGCGCGTTCCCTGGTGCCCACTGATCAACGATCACTGATCACCGTCGAAGGCATGCCAGGCCTGGAACTCCAAGGGGCCCGCATGGGCACCGGTGCCCGGCGAGTGAGGGAACGCGGCGAGGCTCAGTCCGCATCCTGGTCGGCGGCCGCCTCGCAGACGATCTCGTCACGAGGGGTGTAGTGCGTGCGGAACGGTTCCCGCCGCACTTCCCGGCCGTTGTCACGGAAGACCCGCTCCACGGTGACGTCGAAGCCCTCGAGCGGGGTCTGCGGTACGCACGCCTCGTCGGTGCTCACCTTTCTGTCGGGCTGCTGCACGTTGGTGCGCGGACCCTGGACCGAGGTGACCTCGTCGTACTTCTTCGTGCCGAGGAAGCTGATGGTCACCGAGGTGTCAGTGGACTCGGCCTGGATGTAGATGGCCCTACCGGAGTCGTTGGTGAACCTCAGATCGAGGCTTCCCCAGGCGACCGTCGCCTCGCGGCCCTCGGGGTAGCGCTCGATGTAGAAGGAGTGGGCACCGTGCTCGACGGGCTTGACACCCGCGAAGAACATCGCGTTGAAGACCGTGGTGGCCACGGCGGAGACCCCGCCGCCGGGTGCCCTGGTGTACTTGTCGTGGAGGATTATGATGCCGTCGACGAATCCGTTGGCCTCGGTGCGCTCGCGGACGGTGCGGTTGAAGCTCCATGTCTCGTTCGGCATGACGACGGAGCCGTTGATGAGTTCCACGGCCCGCCCGACGTTCGTCGTGCGGTAGGCGGCGGGTTCGAAGTTGACGGTGAAGGAGGACAACTTCTCGGTCAGTCCCAGACCGGCCGCGTTCTCACGGGTCACCTCCGGCTGGATTACCCGTGCCTCCACCTCGCCGGCGCGGGCGGCGCCCGACTTGGTGAGCAGGGGCAGGACGGCCTTGCCCAGCGCCTTGTCGGTGACCTCCACGCCGACGGCGGCGTCGGCCGCCACCACCACCTTGTCGCCGTCAAGCCCCAGCCGGGCGTTCTGAGGGGTGGCGGGGAGGGCGTTCAGGGCGCCGGCCACCTCGGGCGTGGCACGCAGGCCCTTGCTGTCGAGTGCCGGCGTGAGCCTGCCGGACTTGTCAGGCCGCATCGTCAGGTGCTCGCCCAGCACGGCCGGGGTGATCGTGAATCGCTTGCCGTGCGCTGTGAGCGTGACCGGTGCCGACATCGCCGGCTGCGCGAACGCGCGCACCGCCCGCCGTACCTCTTCCGCCGTGACCTTCGGCTTGGTCTCGCGTGCGGGAAGCACCGTGACCGAGTCCGCCGCGCCGTGCAGGAACGGGGCGCGCAAGGCACCTGTCGCGGCGTCCACGTCCAACGCGTAACCCGTGCGCGGCGCGCTCTGCTCGACACGGCCGCCGTCGAATGAGACGGCGCCGTCGCTGACCTTCTGGTCGAGCGTGGTGGCCAGCTTTCCGAGGGCGGCACGGGCCTTGTCCTCGTCGACCCGTACGACCGGCTCGACGTCACCGCCCGAGCGGAACAGCCCGCCGAACAGGCTCAAAGGATCATGCCCGGTGGACGCCGCCCGATCCAGAGTTTCCGGGATGTCGAACGAGAGCCCCGCCTGCTGCGGGTCGACCGCGCCCTTGCGCTCGCCGACCTTCACCGCCAGTTGTCGCGGACCGGTCCCCGGCAGGTGCCGCTCCAGCTTCTCGGTGGCTTCCGCGCGGGTCAGGCCCCCGATGTCCACGCCGCGCACCGTCGTGCCCGCCTCTATCTCGCCGCCGGTCAGCAGCAGCGCGGTGAGATACAGCCCGCCGATGCCGACGGTCAGGGCACCGCCCGCCAGGGCGACGGGCCGGAGGGAGGCTATCCGGGGTTGCATGGGTCTCCTGAACGATCGATGTGACGTGCCCCGATGCCGCTGCGCTGGGTGCGAGGGCAGTCGGCCAGGTTACGCGCCACCGGGCGCCAAAGGGTATATCGCATGTCACGTCGGACCTTGTGGGTGATAGGCGTGATCTATGAGCGCAACGGCACCTGGCATGCTCAGTCGCCCGAAAGGGGTCGCCATGTCGGGACCGCTCCGCCTGCTCCTCCCGCTCCGCGTCGGCCCGCCCCACCCCGGTCCGCGATGCCCCCGTCGTCAGGCCGGCGCTCCGATCAGGACGTTGCTCCAGCCGGCGATCTCCGCTTCACTCTCGGTCGCAGGTCCCCTGAGCCCCTCGTCGGTCATGGAAGCGCACGGGGGGTCGCCTGCGGTCCGGGTGTCCCGGGCCGGCTTCAGTCCGCCCGGCAAGTCCATGACCGCCCTGCGAGGCTGCGGATCAAGAGAATCCGTCATCGTCGGACTACGGGCTGTAACCGGGGGCTGTGGGCCCGCAGCGTGGCCCGCGCCACCCTGGGCCGCTCCGCAGCGCAGGACGGCAGCCCTAGCGTAAGAAGGTGCCGGATGTCGCCGCCGCGTCCCGTGCCGGTTCGGCGCATGGGAGCGCCGGCGCGGCACTGGCGGTTGTCGGTCGGAACGGGGTGGTGAGCCGCTGGACGGACACCGCCCAGCACCTCCTCGGCCACCGGGCCGACGAGATCCTGGGGCAACGGGCCGAGGGGCTGGCGGCCACTCCGAGCGAAGCCGGGGGTTGGCACGTGCCTACGGGCCTTCCTGGCCGCAACGGCTTAGCGAGCCTGCCGTCGTTCGTTGTGATCTCCCGATTCCCGGTCGCAGTCTCGGTTCAGGGAAGCGAGCCCTGTCCTGTCACGACCCGAAGTGCCGCGCCCCTGCCCGCACATGGGTGGTGAGACGCCATGCCAAAGGAGCCTGGCCCACTCAGCTGCCAGTGGCGGCTGGAGCGGTTTGTCACCTTCGACGGCGACCTGCGGACGGTTGGTGAGGCATGGGGAAAGGCCTCGGCGAGGACCGATGGATCGGCTCACGGGCACCGGTCGCCTCCAGTTGCGGTTCTACGTCCGAACGGTACGAGTACCGCGATCCCCAGAGTCACGACCGTCTCATCGTCACGCTGGTCCAGGGCAGTGGCGAGCTTCGTCTCCTGGATGATGCGAGCCGTTTCAACTTCGAGGGCGTCGAAGAGTACGAACGAGAGCGGCGGAATTTCACCGGGCGAAAGGCCGCGGAGCACGCAGTCGCAGAAAGTGGCCGAGTCGCCGGCATCTCGCTGGTACGTGCCTACTACAGCCAGAACGGCCGCGCTCCTCTTGAACCACTGCACTGGTGACGACCCGACCCTGGCAAGGAACCGGAGTGCCGCCGCAAGGTCAGTCGGGACGGCCGACCATCTGTGAGCTAAACCTTCAGCAACGCAAACTGCTCAACAGCCACACTCGGCATCATGCAGACCGCCGGGATCTGGCCGACGTCCTGGTGCCCGCGTTGGCGAACTACGCGACCGCCGACCTGGGGGACGCGGCCGACCTGGGGGACGAACCCCCTCGCACGGCTCGGCACGACCGGGTCCGGCGCCGTCCCGGCCTTTCAACGCGGGGCCTGGCGTCGATCCACGCGGGCGCCCCGGAATCATTCTGGGCGCGCGGGGAGCCGGTCTTCGTCCCTCCGCACTGCCCTCCTTGAGGTCCTGGACACCGCCAGCTCCCAGCCGGCCGGCACTGAGCCTGGACAACTCAACACAGTTGTTGCTCTGGCCTCGGCATCGGTGTCGTATGTGTGCATCCACGTCATGCAGACCTGCCCCCCGCGAGCTGTCCGGCGTTGCGCCGGACCGGGCGGTGGCCGGACCTCTCATCAGCGTCTCCGACGGCGCCTTCCGCGCCCGGTGAAACCGCCCCCAGGTCATGCCTTCGACAGGGGGACACAGTCATGCCGGGCCCGGAGGCAGGTGCCCCTGTTGCAGGACCGAATGAAGACTATGAGGGGGGTGGGTGCTCCGGGCGCAGGCGACGAAGTGCTCATGGCACGCAGCCGGACCTGCGGGAGTCCTCACACGGCCTCGCCGTAGCGCTCCCCGGCGTAGGCCCGGACCGCCGGGACGACCGCCTCCGCGCCGCCCGGCAGCCGGTCCAGGCGGACCAGGGCGTACGCCTGATGTCCGTCGACCAGGTGTGTGGGTGCGGCGCGGACGGTGGAGCCTGGAAGGAGCCACACCACAAGCCAGGGCCGGTGGTCCTTGCCGAAGGGTTCGGGCCCGACAGTCACCACGGCCATCTCGTCCCAGTAGAGGAACAGTTCGCGCTCGGAGACCTTCCGCATCCCGATGCCCGCCGGACCGACGCGTAGCCGAAGCGGCTTGCGCCACTGCTGGAAGCAACGTATCGCGAGAGGCCAGGACAGCAACCCGCCCATCGTCGCGACCGGGAGGACGGCGAAGGGCCCGATCAGGCGATCGCCGACGACGGACGCGATGAGCACGAAGCTGCACACGGCGGCCGACGCCGCCCAGAACACAGTCCAGATCCCTGCCCCGCTCCTGGCGACGAAGCGGTACTCGCGGCCAGGGACGCCGCGCCCGGGGCCTGACCGGGTCACCGGACTGGGCGGCCGGACGTTGCGCGGCGCGGTCTCGAAGCGGGCGCCGCCGTACTGGGCCAGGGCGGCAGTGAGCGCGGAGACACTCTGGTCGAGGTCAGCGCAGTTGACGATCGTGTACCGGGGCGGCCCGTCGAGGGTGTGATCGGGTCTGCGGTGCAGTGTCACGCCGGGTGCTGTCCAGAGTTGCAGATGCGGCTTCGGGGGCTTGGTGTCCACGCTGTCCTCACCGGTGTTCGGCGGATGCCAGAGGGCAACCCGGTCGATCTGCTCCCAGGCGAGTTCCGCGTCGTGGAGTGTGATCCCGATCCCGTCGACGCGCAGTCGGAACGGCCGCCGCGCCTTCCACAGGTACGCCGCCCCCGTGAGCGACGCGACGGCCCCGTACAGCGTCACGCCCAGGGGGCCGTCGACGCTGTCGCCGACGACGAACCACACCAGCGCCCCGGCCAGCCCGATGAACCCCGCTGTCAGACAGAGCTGCCCCCGCCGTCTGATCCGTCCGACTGTGAACTCCATTGCCCCGGCCCCCCGTCGCGTCGTCCTCCCGGACTCACATGATGCGTCGGTCTTGGCGCTCCAGCGGCGGGCGTCGGCGTGGTGTTGCCTCACCGTGACGCCCGCGGAACAACGCCACATGCCGCCGACGCCGGCAAGCGCCAGCCGGCATCCACCATGACCGGTGCAAGGTGGTTCCAGGGGGATACCGATGGCTTCGCACTCGAGGGCCGTACCGTACGGGGGAGTGGGGCGGCACGTTCGCCGCCGGTGAGGTGAGCCGGTGCACGTATCGAGACCATGGCCCGATGCGGTAGCCCCATGCTCCGCCCGATCAAGGTCTGTCCCGGAAGGAAGAGCCCTGTGCTCACGTCGTACGCAGCTCACTTTGACGCACCCGCCGGGTACCTGGACTTCGCACGCTTCGGGCCGCCGTCGCGGGAGGTCGTGGCGGCCACCGCGCGTGCGACGGAGGAGTCCGCCCGGCCCGACCACACAACCGTGGACGGCCTCATGCAGGCTGATCAGGCGGCGCGGGAGAGCGCAGCCCGCTTGGTGGGTACCGACGCCCAGCACACCGTGCTCCTGCCGAACACCTCAACCGGCCTCTTCCACGCGGCCCTTGGCATCCGCGAGGGCGTCGTCCTCGCCTCGCGCACCGACTTCCCCTCCAACCAGTACCCGTGGCGCCGCGCCGCGGACCTGGGCAGGGTCACGCCTCGCTGGCTCGACCCGGCGCCCGGCGAGGGCATGAGCCCCGACCTGGTCCGCGCCGCGCTGACGGACGACACCGTCGCGGTGTCCGTCAGCGCTGTGGACTTCCGCACCGGATACCGTGCCGACCTGGCGGCACTGCGCGAGGCGATCGGGCCGGATCGGCTGCTGATCGTGGATGCCATCCAGGCGTTCGGCGTGACGCACATGGCATGGGAGGCGGCCGACGTGCTGGTCGTGGGCGGCCAGAAGTGGCTGCGCGCGGGCTGGTCCACAGGTTTCGCGACCCTGTCCGACCGCGCGCTTGACTCCCTCGAGCCGGTTCTCACCGGCTGGACCGGAGTCGAGGAGACCGGCCTGTTCGACGGCACCGAGCATCCGCCCGCCGTGGACGCCCGGCGCTGGTCGATCACCCACCTCAGCCCGGTTGCGGCGGCGGCGTTCGCCGCCGCGTTGGAGCTCGTGGAACGGCACTCCGTCGCGGCGATCGAGTCCGTGATCGCGGCGCGGATCGCCGAACTCGCCGAGGTCGTCGAGCGGTCCGGCGGCCGCGTCCTGTCCCCGGCCGAGCCGTCACGGCGCGCGGGCATCCTCTCCTTCGCGCTACCGGATCAGGACCCCGTCCTCGTCGCCAAGACGTTGCAGGACGAGGGGGTCACCGCGACGGTGCGTACCGACTCGCTGAGGCTTTCCCCGCACGCCTCGACCCCGCCGGAGGCGACCGAGCGAGTCGCCGCTGCGCTGTTGTCACTGCGGAGCTGACCGGAACGGCCCGCCTCCAACTGCTCGTGGCCGGGTGGGTGCGAGGTGGCTTGTGGTATGCCGTCGGAGGGACCCTTCCCGAAATCGGTGAGGTACCCCTTCGTCGTTGGTTGGGTGCGCAGGTTGCACCGCTTGGAGAGTCCCGGCAGTACCCGGAGGAGAGGGGCCTGGCGACGATGCAGGCATCGGAGCGCTCGCGTGCGGTGGGCGTGGCCATGGCGATCGCTTCATCACTTGGCCTGATGGTCGACAACGCGATCGTTCTCCAGGACTCGAACAAGCTCACTCTGCGTCTTCTGCCCTGTGACGTCCTGGCCCGGGTGGCCCCTGTTGCGCATCAGGTCGCACAGTTCGAGATCGAACTTGCTCAGCGGCTCACCGAATCCGGTTGCCCTGTGGCTGCTCTCGAGCCTCGGGTGGAGCCACGCGTCCATGAGCGTGACGGCTTCGTGGCCACGCTGTGGACCTACTACGAGCCCCTGACACCACGTGAGATCTCCCCGACCGGCTACGCCGACGCGCTTGTGCGGCTGCATGCCGGCCTGCGCGAGCTCGATGTCGCGGCGCCGCATTTCACGGTGCGGGTCGAGCAGGCTCAACAACTGCTGGCGAACCGCGAGCACACCCCGGCGCTTGCCGATGCGGACCGTCAGCTGCTCGGCGACGCGTTGCGAAACCTGCGACAAGCGATCGGCGAGCGCGGCGGCGTCGAGCAGCTGCTGCACGGCGAGCCCCACCCGGGTAACGTCCTCACCACGAAGAACGGACTGCTCTTCATAGACCTCGAGACGTGTTGCCGTGGGCCCGTCGAATTCGACCTCGTCCATGCGCCCGACGAAGTCAGCGAGCACTATCCGGGTATTGATCGGGACTTGCTGCGCGAGTGCCGGCTCCTCGTACTGGCGATGATCACAACTTGGCGCTGGGATCGAGACGACCAGCTTCCCAACGGGCGCCGGCTTGGCACGGAGTGGCTCAGCCGGCTCCGAGCGGCAGTCGACGGCAACGGCCCGCATGTCGTCGGCGCGCAGCAGGATGATGTCGGCGTCCTTGCCGGGCGCGAGGCTGCCCGTTCGGGCGTCGAGCCCGCACGACTGGGCGGCATCGACGGTGGCGAACTCCAGGAGGTCACCGGAGCGCCGGCCGCCGTCCAGGCCTCGCTGCGCGGCGAAGGCGGTCGACAGGGTTTGACTGATAGCTGCCTCGCGTCGCCGGCGACGTATACGCTGCCGCGGATCGCGCCGTTCTTGCGAGACTCAACGCGGTGCGCCTCGCCTCCCGGCTCCCGTCACTGCGCGTCGTCCCGTGTACGGCGCTCCTGATGCCGGCGGCGGTCCCGCCACCAGGCGAGCCGGTCTGCGGAGTTCTGCGGAAAGACGGTTCGCAGTGCTGACAGTCCCGCGGCCGCCCCGAGACAGGGCACGGACACCCACCAGGGCGCGTCGAAGATGCCGGTGAGTACGGAGGTCAGGTCGGTGAAGGCGAGGGACACGGCGGACTCCTCGGTATAGGCGTTGTGCGTCTCCAGCGTGCTGTCCACTGACCGGTTGCGGAGGCGGGAACTGCTGGAAATCCTGGTTGCCAGGGAATCGGCAACTTCGGCTGCTGCGTGGTACGACGGTGAGATCGCCCCAGGCGGGGGCCGCGTGCAGGCGCGCGTAGCCGGGTGGCGATCGCCTGCCGAGGTTCGCATCGCGAGGCCGCGTGAGGCAAAAGCATCGAAGGTCCCGCACATTCCCGGCCGACGTCTGGCTGTGCGGCCCCAGGCCGCTCAGCCGACGACGCGCCGCCCACCCGGCTACGGGCCTGCCAGGCCCGCCCCGCGGCTACGCGGCCATGCCGCCCAGCCGGCTACGCGCCGCTCAGGCCGCCCACCCAGGCCCTCGTCCACCGCGCCCTTCGCCCTCGCCGAGATTGTGCCGTCCACCCCGACGCCCGGGTCACGTCGGCACCGCGATGCCGCAGGCCGACCCGGGGCGTCGAGGAGGTCTTGCCTGCCTGCTCAAGTTCTCACGGGGGCTGCCGGTTCGGAGTACGCGAAGTCGTACGGGGCCCAATCGGCGACCCGACGGTACCCGAGGCGCTGATAGAGGGCGTTGCTGGTGGGGTTGCCCGCATCCGTGTACAGCACGATCTCCTTGGCACCCGCGGTGAGCGCGGCCCGGGTGACCTCGGCAGTCACTGCGGCCGCGTAGCCGCGGCCGCGGAGGTCGGCAGGGGTGTAGACGGGGTCCACGCGGACCATGCCGGCGACCATCGGGTTCACGCCGGCCATGGAGACGGGGGTGCCGTCGGGAGTCTCCCAGAAGGTGTACCGCTTCTCGGCGAAGCGGGTGCTCTCCCAGGAAGCGGCGTCGATGGTGACGGTCTCCCCGAGATCCGCGGCGAGTTCACGGCACCACTGCATGAGGTGCTCGTGGTCCTCGTCGCCCACGACCCGGCCGTGTCCCTCTGGGTGCGGCTCGGGCGGTGTGAGCGTGCCGAGGCGGTGAAGGTGCATCCGTACCCGGAGCGTCGGCGTCGCGCCGGTGTGCTTGTGCCAGGCCTCGGCGAAGGCTGTGGCGGTGTCGTGGTCCGCGGTGACGCCGGCGAGCGTATGGCCCAGGGCGGCCAATTCGGCGGCCAGAGCTTCGGCTTGCCCGGGGGAGAGGGGAGTGAGCGTCAGGCGGCGGCTCGGCGGGCGGAAGAAGATCGCATGGGTCTCGCCCTCCGACTCAAGCCGGCCGAAGAGGACTGTGCCAGGGGTGTAGGCGCTTGGGCTGGTGCGCCACTTCTCCAGCACGGTGAGCGGCGTGTTGTGCAGGACGGGGCGCGAGCGGAGGAAGGCTTCGGCTCGTGTGAGAAGGTCGTCGAGGTCTTCGGAGAGACGCCAGGCATCCGAGTGCATGCTGCATGATCCCGCATCGCACCACCGGTGGGGAGCGGGTACCCGAAGACGAGCCTGGGTCATCACCCTCGGCCCTGCCAATCCCGCCTGGCCTCAACTGAGTTGTACCTGGACACCGGGTGGCCCCGGGCCCCTGTGGACGCGGGTCATCGCACGTCCACGCCAACCGCGCCCGGCCCAGTCGGCGCGCGGCTTGATGGGTGCTGAACTGCGGACGCGGGACCGGTCGTCGTCCGAGCTCGTGGACGTGACGACCACTGCGACCGTGACCGCTGAGGCAGGCCTCCCGCACGACCGCGGACAGGGCGGCCGTGCGGGAGGCCGTTCTCAGAGCATCAGTTGTTCGATGGTCAGCGGCAGGGACCGCAGCCGGCGGCCGGTGGCGTGGTGGATGGCGTTGCCGACAGCCGCGGCCAGGCCGACGAGTCCGACCTCCCCTACGCCCTTGGTGCCGACCTTCGATGCGCGGTCGGGCTCGCCGCAGAAGATGACCTCGATGTCGGGGATGTCAGCGTTGACGGGCATCAGGTAGTCGGCGAAGGTGGCGTTGGCGATACGACCCGTGCCGGCGTCGGTCGCGGTCTCCTCGAACAGGCCCTGGCTGATGCCACCGACAGTCCCGCCGATGATCTGGCTCCGGGCGGTCTTCTCGTTGAGGATGCGTCCGCCGTCGATGGCCGTGACCACGCGAGCCACTCGCAGCAGTCCCAGCTGAGGGTCGATGCGCACCTCGACGAACTTTGCGCCGAAGGCCCCGGCCGGGGCCATCCTGATCTTCTCGGCCACGGGCGGTGTGTTGCGGCCGTCCGCGCTGAGCTCCTCCAGGCCGTGCCGCGCGAGGATGTCGACGAAGGTTTCGCCCTGGTCCGGCGAGTCGATGAGGAACAGCCGGCCTTCGCCCACCGTCACGTCGTCCGGTCCGGCACCGCGCAGCGGGGAGGCATCGTCGTCGCGGACGACGTCGAGGAACTCCTGGATGAGCTTGGTGCAGGCGATCTTGACCGCGCCCGACAGTGCCCCGGTCAGACCTGACCCGCCGGCCATGGGCGCGTACGGCATGTCGGAGTCGCCGAGGTCGAAGCGGACCTTGCCGATCTCCAGGCCGAGGAGTTCCGCCGCGAGCTGGGTCATGACCGTGTAGGTGCCGGTACCCAGGTCGGCGGCGGCGCTGCGCACGTAGGCCGAGCCGTCGTGGCGCAGCGACGCCCGTGCCTGGCACGGGGCCTGGAAGAAGGGGAATGCCCCGGCCGCCATCCCCCACCCGATGAGCCACCGGCCGTCACGCATGGAACCGATCTCCGGCGTGCGCATGGACCAGCCGAACCGTTCCGCCCCCAACGTGTAGCACTCACGCAGCGCGTTGCTCGACCAGGGCAGATTCAGTACGGGATGGACCTCGGCGAAGTTGTGCAGTCGGAAGGCGAGCGGATCCATGCCGATGGCGTGGGCCGCCTCGTCGATGGCGGACTCCAGGGCCCAGTTCCCCTGTGCCTCCGCAGGCGCTCGCATGGAGCCGGGACACGGGATGTTCAGCCGTGCCTGCCGGTCCCGTGTGCGGGCGTTGGGGCAGGCGTAGGCGACGGCTGTGCCGGACGCCACCGGTTCGTAGTCGTCGTCGTCCATGGTCAACGACGAGATGCTGAGGTGTTCGATGGCGGTGAGGTCACCGTCCCGGGTGACGCCGATCTTGATCTGCTGCACGCTGTCGGGGCGGTGCCCGACCGAGGTGAACATCTGCGGCCGGGTGAGTACCAGCTTCACCGGGCGCCTGATCTCGCGAGCGGCCAGCACGGTGAGGATGGTGTGGGACCACACGCGCAGGCCCGCGCCGAAGCCGCCGCCGATGAAGGGGACCAGGACACGGATTCCGCTCTCCGGGATCCCGAAGATCTGCGCGATGGAGGTTCGCACGTTGTGTGGCCACTGCGTGGAGTCGTGGATGGTGACCGAGTCGCCGTGCCAGGCGGCGATGGTGCCCATCAGGCCGAGTGGGTTGTTGGTGTTGTCCGGAGTGGTGTACCGCTCGTCGATCACCACGTCGGCCTGGGCGAACCCCGCCTCGACGTCGCCGCGTTCATGGTCCATGTCCCACGGGTCCTCCACGATCTGCGCGCGAGGGTCCTCCGTGTCGAGCAGCGCCTCGGCGGCCGGCTCGTAGTCGATGCGCACCAGGGACGCGGCGTGCCGGGCCTGTTCAGGGGTGTCGGCCACGACGACCGCCACGTGCTGGCCGTAGTGCAGGATCCGGTCGTCCTGCATCGGCGCCGGTACGGACGGCCCGAGCAGCGTCATCGGTCCGCGCTCCAAGTGAGGGGCGGTCAGGTACGTGATGACGGTGAGGACGCCCGGAGCGGCCTGCGCGCCGGAGGCGTCGATGCTGCGGATGCGTCCGGCGGCGATGGTGCTGCCGACCAGGGCCGCGTGGACCATGCCGGGGTAGCTGAAGTCATTGGGGTAGTTCGCCGTCCCGGTGACCTTCAGTGGGGCGTCGACGCGGTCGATGCCTTCGCCGATCAGCGGCGGGCGAGTTTCGACGGTGGTCATGACTGGGCTCCCGCGACGATTTCCAGGGTGCGTACCAGGGTGCGCTTGGCCAGTTCCACCTTGAACGCGGTGCCTGGCAGTGTCCGGGCGCCTTCGAGGGCCGCCTCGGACGCGGCCCGGAAGGCGTCGCCGCCGGTCACGGCCCCCCGCAACACCTCTTCGGCTCCCCAGGCCCGCCACGGAATCGTTCCGACTCCGCCGAGGCCGATCCGGGCCTCGCGGATGGTGTCGCCGTGCATCTCCAGGGCGACGCCGGCCGAGGCCAGGGCGAACTCGTAGGACACGCGATCACGTACTTTGACGTAGTGCGACCTGGTCCCTTCCGGCAGCAGCGGGATCTCCACCTCGGTGATCAGCTCACCGTGGTTCAGGACGTTCTCGATGTGCGGAGTGGTACCGGGCGGGAGATAGAACCGCGTCAGCGGAATGGTCCGGTGGCCGTCATGCCCCTGTACGTGGACGATCACGTCGAGCGCCACGAAGGGGACCGCCACGTCGGAGGCGTGCAGGGCGATGCAGTGCTCGCTCGTGCCCAGAATGGCGTGCATGCGCTGGATACCGTTGATGGCCGCGCAGCCCGAGCCGGGGTCGCGCTTGTTGCAGGCGTCCACGGTGGGGTCGCGGAAGTAGCGGCACCGCGCACGCTGAAGGAGATTGCCGCCTATGGTGGCCATGTTCCGCAGCTGGGTGGAGGCACCGAGCAGCAGTGCCTCCCGGACGAACGGCAGCCGCTCGCGCAGCACGGTGTCCGCCGCGAGTTCCTCCATCGTCGTGAGGGCACCGACGTGCACCGACGTGGTGGTGTGCATGATGCCCCGTAGCGGCAGTCTGGTGATGTCGACCAGCCGATCGGGGTTGAGGACGCCGTCCTTCATGAGATCCAGTTGCGTGGTGCCACCGGCGAGGAAGGACGTCTGCGGATCCGCGGTCACGGCCGCCACGGCCTGGTCGGATTCGGTCGGCCGGAGGTACTCAAAGGGACGCATCGTTACCCTCCGCAACGACTTCGCGAATAGCGGCACGGATATTCTGATAGGCGCCGCAGCGGCAGATGTTTCCGCTCATGAACTCACGGATGTCCTCCTCCGTGCCTGCCCGGCCCTCGGCCTGCAGACACACGGCGGACATGATTTGCCCGGGCGTGCAGTAACCGCACTGGAACGCGTCGTGACGGGCGAAGGCCCGTTGCATCGGGTGTGGCTCACTGTCGTCTCCGAGGCCTTCAATCGTGGTGATCCGACGACCGTCGTACTGGGCCGCGAGCGCGAGACACGAAACGATGCGCTTCCCGTCGACGAGCACGGTGCAGGCACCGCAGGCTCCCTGGTCACAGCCCTTCTTGGCTCCGGTGAGTCCCAGATGGTCACGCAGAGCGTCCAGGAGCGTCACCCGTGAGTCCAGGTTCAGACGATAGGAGTCGCCGTTGACTTCCAGGGTGACGCTCAGGGCAGGGAACTCCGGCGCTGCTTCGCCGCGGCGTGTCCTGGTCTTTTCCTGCTTCATAGCGCCTCGATCCGATCGGTCCTGGCCATGGCGGTATGAGGGGGCGCCTCGTGGTGCGAAGCGCCGTTCGTTGATGGTAAAACGGCCCACCGGGCCTCGCCATTCATGGCATCGACGGACGCCACTTCAATCTTCCGTGCGGCTATACGTAACCCGCCGTGCTTGGCGGGCAGCGGCTCACCTCCGCCTCCGCTCGAGCGGAGGTGAGCCGACTCGCTCATCCTTCGGCGATGACCTCGTCCGCCTGCATTCCCTTCTGCCCTGCACCGCCACGAAGGTCACCTTCTGTCCCTCACGGAGGTTCTTGAAGCCGGTGCCCTGGATCGCCCGGAAGTGCACGAAAAGGTCGGGCCCGCTCTCCGGGGTGATAAAGCCGAATCCTTTCTCTTCGTTGAACCACTTCACGGTGCCACTCTGTCGTGAGACACGTCTGCTCCTTCGGTTTCCATACGTCAGGTTCGGGCATGAGGAATGCCCACGAGTTGATCATCCCCGTTCGGGGACTCTTACGATGGGATTGGATCGGCTGGCGGGAATGACGCCGGAGCGGTTACGAAGCGGGACAGAGCGAAAGGCAATAGGCAGGGCGCTGGTCGTCGTCGGCACTCCTGACGTTCCGGCGTTCTCCTCCGCGACAGCGCGTGTCCTTCGGATGGTCCTCCCACCCAGAAGAGCCGGGTGTGGCGTGCAAGCGTCAACGGCTTGTGGCTTCCGTCGATTGGCCGCCCGACGCCGCCCGACGACGCGGCTGCTGACAAGTCAGGCGCCGACGCACACACCGATGGGCGCCGGTCGTCATGGTCGGGCGGGGGTCATGCTGGCGACTTCCTCCCCCTGCTCGTCGTAGACGGTGACGCTCTTGACGGCGAAGTTGTCGTGGGCCTGGACTTCGGTGAACCAGACACCCCAGCCGGGCTTGCCGGCCAGCCGGACTGCAGAGGCGGTGACCTTGCCGTCGCTGGTGTCGACGACGACACGAGCGGCGTCGTCGGTCCCTTGGTACATCCCGGACAGGAAGTAGCCGTCGCCGAGGAGTTCTGTTCTGAGCCCCACGTGCGGCTGGCGAGGCTCTGCGTCGGCGTCGCCCACGGTCTGGAACTGGTGGTCCATCTCAGGCGTCGACCAGTGCTTGCCTTCCCCGGTCAGCCACAGCTCGACGCCTGCCCCGGCCTCGACACGCTCGCCTGGTGCCACGACCCGCACCGTGTGCTCGGCCGTTGTGTCCGAGGGCGTTGGGCGCGAGGTGACCTTGGTCCGTTCCGGAGGATTGTGATCGGGGAGGACGGCGCGGGCCGTGACGACAGTCAGCGGAGCCAGGAGCAGGCAGCAAACGATCGCCGGCCCCGCGGTGCGTCGGCGCCGCCTGGCACGCCCCGCCCGTTCGATGGCGGCCAGAGGTACGGGAGAAGGCGTGACGGCGTCGGCCACCTCGCTGAATGCGTCATGCAGTCGTTCGGCTTCGTGCCGAAGCTCGGAGAGGGGCCCAGAGTTCGGGGACATCAGCGCTTCGCCTCCTGGTGGGCGGGGTGGAGGATGAGGTGGGGATGGGTGCGCAAGGCCTCCAGCCCGCGCCGGGCATGCGTCTTGACGGTCCCGACGGAGCAGTTCAGCGCCTCGGCGATCTCCTGTTCGTTCATGTCCTCCCAGTAGCGCAGCACCACGACGGCACGCTGGCGGGCGGACAGGACAGCGAGGGCCTCGACAAGTACGGCACTCCGCTCGACGGCATCGGCGTGCCCGCCGTGCGACCGGTGGATCGACTCGGGCAGGAACGGCATGAGCAGGTGGCCTATACGTTTCTTGCGCACCCGGCTGATGTTGTTGTTGACCAGAGCCCGGCGTATGTAGGCATTGACCTCGTCACGCGGGATCTTCCGCCACCGCGCGTACACCTTGGCAAGCGTGGTCTGGACGAGGTCCTCGGCCTCGTGGAAGTCACCGGTGAGCATATGAGCCGTACGCACCAGGCGGGGCCAGGCCACGGTGGCGAACTCGGTGAAGTCGGCGTGGCTCTCGTGCGTCACGACAACGGATCCTTGAAGTTGGGGGGGAGCCGGGGACAGGGACGGGAACGGGGCGGCTGGGGCCGGGGCGAGGGCCGGAAGGGTCCGGCCCCCGCCCAGCCAGGAGGTCACCTCTGAAGAGCCGTCAGGGCCCGGGGCGGGCTACGGGTGGGAAGGGGCGAGAGACGCGATCTTCTTTCCGTGCTTGTCGTACAGGGTGACGCTGTTGATGGTCAGGTCGTCGTGGAGGGGGACGTCGATGTACCAGACGCCCCAGCCGGGCTTGCCGGCCAGCCGGACGACAGAGGCAGTGACCTTGCCGTCGCTGGTGTCGACGACGACCCGGACCGAGCCGTTCTTGGCCACGTAGATCCCGGAAAGGAAGTAGCGGTCGCCCAGGGGCTCCGACATCAGGCCGATGCTGGGACTGCCCAGGTCGATGTTGCCGTCGACCACGCTACGGAACTGGTGGTCCATCTCAGGTGTCGACCAGTGCTTGCCTTCCCCGGTCAGCCACAGCTCGACGCCTGCCCCGGCCTCGACACGCTCACCCGGCGCCACCACCCGCACCGCCCCAGCCGCGTGTCCGGTCGCCTCGATGGACCGGCCGTGGTCCTCCGCGGCGGCCGGCACCTGCTGCGGCGCGACGGCCTGGGCCGCCGCCGGCGCTCCCGCCAGCGCGACCGCGACCACCACGGCGGCCGCGCACTTCTTCGTTGTCGTCATCCGAGTCATGGATGTGGCACTCCTTGCCGATCGTTGCGAGCAAACAGAGTGGAGGGCGCCCTCTCCACCCCTTGTAACTCCGCCCGCTCACCATCCCGATGACACGATCCGCCACCCACTGCCCGACGACACCACCGGATCGCGAACGGCAGGCCGCCGGGCTGCGCTCGCGAGGTTCACACGACGGACGGTCGCCTCGGAGCGCATGCCGGGAGTCCGCTTGCCCTCCCTGGGGACTTCGCGGTGGACCTGGGAACGATCACCGCCGAGACGGTCGAACAAGCTGGGGCGGGTGCGGGGTTCCTCTCGACGGCCGGCGGAGCGACACCCCGCCGCCAGACCGGGAGCACGCCGTTCGCCGGGTCATGCCGACCGCGCGTCGATCCGGGCCAGGCCCGGGGCGTACGGCGCGTCGTCCGGTCTGCGCCCTTCGAGCAGCGCCTGGCCGAGCGGGGACAGGGTGTGCCAGACGGTGTTCGTCACCCTCCGGCTGATGATCAGGTTCGCGTCCCGCATGGTCGCGGCGTGCTCGCTGGCCGAGGCGGCCGAGATGCCAAGCCGCCGGGCAAGCTCCCCGCCGGTCGTGCCGTTGGACGACGCGATCTCCTCCAGGACCGCCGCGCGGGTGCGGCCCAGAAGGCGGGCGAGCGCGGTCAGTTGAGGGGTCCCGGGGTCTTCCGTGAGGAGATGGAGGCCGCGGTTGGCGGGATAGACCAGCACCGGGTCCAGTTCCCCGTCGCGCAGCGTGATGGGGCGGCGCCAGCAGAAGTACGAGGGGATCAGCAGCAGTCCGCGGCCGTTGAGGAAGAGGTCCTGGGGCACCGGGTAGTCCACTTTGAGCACCGGCGGCTCCCAGCGGGCCAGCGGATGGATGTTGCCCAGGAGCCGCTCGACGCCGCCGTCCAGCAGGTCGCGCGCACGCAGGGCACGTTCGCCGTCGATCACCGCACGGATGCGGGGCCACGGGCGTGCCAGGACCCGCTGGTGGTAGCGGCGCATGGCCCCGCCGAGCCGGTGCATCGTCTCCGGCTCGCCCAGGGCCAGCCCGCGCATCCACGGATCGGCGTGGCGCCCGGCGGGCAGCAGGGAGAGTTCGCCGCGCAGGCGCGCGCGGCCGACGCTCAGGACGGCGTCCACGGCGGACTCCAGGTCGATGCCCACGCCCGGCGTCAGAAAATCGGGCGAGTAGCCGCGTGGCGGTGCCAGCCGGCGCAGCAGGGCGAGCGACGGATCGAGTGGATTGAGGGCCGTGGCCCGCCAGGGCCCGAAGACGATGTGGTCCGGTGAGCCGCCGAGCGCGTGCAGGCTCAGCAACATCTCCCAGGACGGGTCCGGTGCGGTGGCGAGACGGACCCGGCCCAGGTCGTCGGAAGAGAAATGAATGTTCAGCACAGGCGAAACCCCCCGAGGTGACTGGCTGTGAGATAAGAGGGACGCAGGGGCGGGGCAGTTGCGTCGCCTCTTTCACAACGGCCCCGTGCGGCAGGGCTTTTCGGGTGAGACCGAAAGTGGGTGCGGTGCGTTCGGCCTGCCGGACACCCTGAAGGCGACCGAGGACGGTCGGCCTCCCGGACACCCCGAAGGCGACCGGAGACGTACGGGTGTGGGGGAGACCTGGTGCGCAGATTCGCCGCGCTGTCACTGCTGCTGATCGCAACGCTCGCCGCCTGTGGACCAGCCGACCCGGGCGCGCCGGCCGCGAGCCCCGAGCCGGATGCGACGCTCCCACGCGAGGCCACCACCGAGGAACTCGCGACCCTGCGCAGGGCCGAGGAGATCCTGGAGCGCCGTTGCATGGCCCGCGCCGGGTTCGACCTGCCGGCGGCACCCCAGCCGGCCAGCACCGGCCCCGAGCCGCCACCGATGGCGCTCGTCCTGGCCGACGTGGCCTGGGCCCGCGAGCACGGCTACGGCACCCGCGTCCGCACCCCCGAGGAGACCGCCCGGCTGCGCGCGGACGACCCAGTAGGTGACCGCCTCCGGGCCCTGACGCCCGAGCGGCGCGCCGAGGCGCTGCGCGCCTGGCAGGGCGGTGGCGTCGACACCGTCGAGGTCACCCTCCCCGGCGGGATGACGACCGGGCGGAGCACCCGCGGCTGCACCAGCGAGGCGCGAGGTGAGCTGTACGGCGACTTCCGCACCTGGTTCGGCGCGGACGCCGTGGACCGCGGGGTCACGGCGCTGGCCATGAGCCGGGCGCAGGCGGACCCGGCGTTCACGAAGGCCGTGCGGGGCTGGTCGGACTGCGTGGCCGGACGTGGGCTGCCGCATGAGTCCCCGCAGCGGCTGCGGGCCGCGCTGGGCGACTCGGCTCCCAAGGCCAAGGAGATCGAGTACGCCGTCGCCGAGGCGGCCTGCGCCGTCGGCTCCGGCCTCGCGGAGGTCGCCACGGACGTCGAGGAGCGGCACCTCGCGCAGGTGCGCGAGCGGTACCTCGCCGACGTGATCAACGCCCGCCGGATGCGGCTCGCCGCACTGCCGGAGGCGGACCGGATCGTCCGCGACGAAGACCCGTCGCGGCTCAACAGCCACAAGGAAGGCACGAGATGAAGCAGTACGTACGCAGCATCCTGGCCACGGCCGCCGTGACCGGACTGGTCGCCACCGCGGGCCCCGCGATGGCCGACTCGGACACCGGACCGTCCGCGCCGGCGGCGGCCGGCGCCGCCCCCGGCGCGCCGACCCCGGTACGGCCCGGCGCCGACCTCGGCGCACTGGCCGCGGCCGACGGGGCGGACGGCTATCTGTACGCCTACGACCTGCCCAACTTCCGCGGTGACTGGTGCCGGTGGGACCGCGACGACGAGTGGTGGGGCAACGACTGCGGCAACTTCAACGACCGCGCCACCTCCGTGTGGAACAACGGCTTCCCCGGCCTGTTCAGCGAGGTCGCGCTGCGCCGTGACGTGAACCCGAGCACGAACCAGTCGTCGTTCTGCATCGAGGCGGGCAACTACTACGCCGACCTGTCCCTCGGCTACGAGAAGTTCCTCGACGGCGGCTGGGCGGACAACGCGATCAGCGGTCACCGCTGGTTCACCGACGACGCGGACTACATCCACGACCCGCACTACGCCTGCTGACCGGAGCGAGGACCATGCCCGTCACCATCAACCTGCGCGCCACCTGGGGGCAGTATGCCCCCCGGCACCTGCAGGCGCACGCCTGTAACGGTCCCGAGGCCAGTGAAAATCCCCGCTGGACCGGTCACATGGGTGTGTTCCTGCACTACCTCGGCGCCGGCAGCACCAGCGACCTTCTGACGGAAGAGGACTGCCGCAAGGCGATCGCCGACGTCTACGTGGACCACGGAACCGGCGGCGAATTCGAAGGAGACATCGCCTACAACTACCTCGTCTGTCCGCACGGCCACGTCTACCAGGGGCGCGGAGAGGAACGCGGCGAAGGGAACGCCGGCGACGCCGAACCCATCGAGAACGTGGGGCGCAACGAGGGCTTCTACTCGATCGTGGGCATGATCCGCTCCCAGGACGTCGCAAGCGAGGCAACGCTGCGAGGGATCAGGGACCTCATCGATCACCTGCGTCACACCGCCACACGCAAGACCGGGAACAAGATCCTCCCGCACTCCTTCGGCTACGACACCGAATGCCCTGGCAACCTGCACATGTACGCGCGGCCGGGATCGACGATCGACCCATCCGCGCCATGGCGGGGACCCGCCGACATCTACGTGTACCGGACGCAGAAGTGGGTGAACGAGACCTACGACACGGCACCCGGGTACGTGATCTGCTCCGAGACCGGATACACCGGCTGGAACACCGTGCTCGCGCTCACCCAGGGGCTTCAGCACGAACTCGGCATATCACCCACCGTCCAGAACTTCGGTCCCGGCACGTTCGACGCGGTGAAGAACCGCGAGCTGGTGCCGGAGTTCGAGCGGAACGAGAATCTGCTGCGCCTGTACAACGGCGCGCTGTGGTGCAAGGGCTACTGGGCCTCCCAGTTCCTCGGCGGATGGGGCGAGGAGTCCGGGGCATCCCTGCGGCAGCTGTACGCCGACATGGGCCTGGACCATGCCGACGCAGGGCAGCGCCTCGCCATGTGGCCGCACGTCCTGAAGTCGCTGCTGCGCATGGACCAGTTCCGGCTCGTGCCGGGTGGCGACCCCCACGTCCGGGCGATCCAGCAGCGGCTGAACTCCCGCTATGTCGCGGGCATCAAGATTCCCGCGATGAGCCTGGTGCCCTGCGACGGGATCTACTCCCGCGATGTCCAGCAGGGGCTCGTGATGGCCATCCAGTACGAGATCGGGACAGCCCTGGGTTCGATCAACGGGTACTTCGGACCGGGCACGCAGGCAGCCCTCAAGGGACGGGGATCGGAGACCCTCACGGGCGATCTGCGGTACCTGTTCCGCGCCGCGTGCTACGTCAACTCACCGACATACACGGCGAACGGACAGGCGCACTACCTTCCGGCGGACATCGGCACCGACGCCCGCACGGGCACGCACGTGGGGTGGCTCCAGGCCTTCCAGAGGTTCTCCCAGCTCCCCGTCACGGGCCACAACGACTACGCGACCTGGGCGCAGCTCCTCGTGTCGTCGGGTGACACCTCACGGGACGCCACCGGCTGCGACTGCATCACGGAGATCACCCCGCAGCGCGGTCAGTTGCTCAAGGCCAACGGCTACCACATCGTCGGCCGCTATCTGGACGAGCATCTCGCCCCGGGCGACGAGGGCTATCTCGGCAAGGCGCTCAAGCCCGGCGAGCCGCAGGCCATTCTGAACGCCGGGCTGAGGTTCTTCCCGATTTTCCAGTACAACGGCACGGTGCTCGGCAACTTCACCTACGACAAGGGCTACGACCAGGGGAAGAAGGCTCACGCGAAGGCCGCCGAACACGGGATCGGCGCCGGTACGTGCATCTACTTCGGGGTCGACTACGACGCGACGGACGAGGAGATCACCAGCCATGTCGTGCCGTACTTCAACGGCGTCAGGGCCGCTCTCGCCGAGCTCGGCAGCCGCTACACCTTCGGCGTCTACGGTTCCCGCAACGTGTGCATCCGGGTGTCCAAGGACGCCGGCGCCCGCTGGTCGTTCGTGTCCGGGATGTCCTGGGGCTTCTCGGGGAACCTCGGTTTCCCGCTGCCGGAGAACTGGTCGTTCAACCAGATCCATGAGTACGAGTTCCAGGCGGGCTGGGGCCTGGACCACAACATCTGGCGCGACGGCGGCGATCCCGGCGTCTCCGCCGTCGGCCGAGGGTGAGGGAGGAAGCCGATGATCTCCAGACGCGGTCTCCTGGGAGCCGCCGTCGGCACGGGCGTGCTGGCCGTGGCGTCGGGCGCTTCGGCCACCCCCGCAGCGGCGGCCGCGCCGCGCACGCGGCCTTGGGCGGGTGACGCCTCCGCCAACGGCTGGCGGATCGATGCCGCCGCTGTCAGCGTCCACCACGTCGAGGGGTCCGCCGCGTCGCTCGGCCTGCGGCGCGGCGCGGTCGCGGCGGTGCTGCTGCACGTCGCGCGGCGCTGGCACTACGAGATCGCCGCGATCGACACGGGTGAGGGAGGCGGTGTCGCCGGTTACACCACGCGGCGTACGATCGGCGCCGACTTCGAGTCCAACCACCTGTCCGGCACCGCGATCGCGCTCCACCCCACCGCTTATCCGCTGAAGGGGAGCGAGGGGCTGTGGCCGCACCAGGAGGCGATCGTGCGGGACATCCTCGCGGACTGTGACGGGACGGTCGTGTGGGGCGATGACCTGACCCCGGTGAAGGTCTCGCACTTCCACATCGCCGCCCGTCCCGGGGACAGGGCCCTGGCGCGGGTCGCGGCCCGGCTGGACACCGGCCGAACCGCCGTGTCCCGCACCCAGACGGCCGGCACGGTCGCCGACCCGGCGGCCCCGCACCGCCGGGCCAAGGCCAGGCGCCTGCGCCGGGCTAGGGGCGCCTGAGCCCGGAAAGACACCGAGCGGCGGGGGGGGGGGGGGGGGGGGGGGGGGGGGGGGGGGGCCGGGGGGGCGGGGGGGGGGGGGGGCGGGGGGGGGGGGGGGGGGGGGGGGGGGGGGGGGCGCGCCCCCCCCCCCGCCGGCGCCCCGGGGGGCGGCGGGGGGGGGGGCGCCCCCCCCGCCCCCCCCCCCCGGGGGGGGGGGGGGGGCCGGCCCCCCCCCCCCCCCCCCCCCCCCCCCCGTCGGGGGTGGCGTCTCCCGGCCTCAGAGAAGGTGCCGAGCCCGGCGGCGGCCAACCGCCCGACTCGGTGCTCAGCCCGACCGCCGCACCACCGGTCAAGGCCGCGGCCGTCTTGGTACGCGGCCGCCACCATGCCGGGTGGTCGAGCTGGTCGGGGAAGTGCTGGTGAGGGCCCGGTCTCTCAGCCGGTGATGGCGACCGGGGCGTCCCAGGCGTTGCGGTCGACGGTGATGGTGTGGCCGCCGCGGGTCTCCTTGCTGTTGACCATGTACTGGTGGCCGCGGCTGTGGTTGGTGTACAGCTTCGGGTCCCAGGGCCAGTCGGCGGTGGTGGTGTTCTTGTTGTTCCACAGCGCGTACCAGAGGTTGCCCGGCAGATCGGTCCTGTTGGCGGCGGTGGCGATGGCTTTGGCGCTGGAGCTGGAGAAGCCGTAGTACCCCGCGCGGTACGTCTTGGCCCGCAGGGTCTTGGTGAAGGAGCGCACGTACGTCAGGGTGGCGTCGTTGCACGCCTTGTTCGTGATGTCGTACGACTCCATGTTGAGGTAGATGGGACTACCGGGCTTCATGCCGAGGGCGGACGCCTTGGCGACGGCGTCGTTGGCGTTGCTCACCCCGACGGATGCTGCGGTGGAGGCGGTGAACCTCTCGGGGTTCCTGCTCGTCTGGCAGGGCGGCTGGGCTCCGACGTAGAGCGGGATCAGCTTCCATCCGGCGGCGCTGACCGACTTCACCCACGACGCGGTGAGGTTGGGCTGGGCGCAGCCGCGGTTCTTGCCGCCCACGTAGACGGCCACTGCCCCGTAGAAGCCGGTGTTCCAGGCCTTCATCGCGGCGAGTGAGGGCGCCGTGCAGGTGTCGAACGCCCGCCCCGTGTACGTCTTCTGTGCCGGCCAGCTCGGTGCGGCCATGGAGGTCTGCGCCGCGATGCCGGCGCCCGCGACAACGACGACACCCGTCGTGGCCCAGGCGATGTAACGGCCTCTTTTGGTCAGCCGGTGACTGGACAATTCCCCACCCCATTCGGATCGCGGCTCGCGGCCACACCTGTGCACCGGCGGTAGCCTGCGAGGGCGATGCCACACCTGGGGTGTGGCGGCAGCACCCGTCGCTCTCCACAGCGGCGCAGTTGAGCTCCGGCAGCCGGAGCGCACCGCAGCCTATCCAAAGCCTCGTGTCACGACGCTCGCTTGTCCCGCCGGTGTCGATCACAGGGGGCGCAGAACTCGGGTCGGCCGTCAGGTCCGCGTGACAGAGGGCCTGATTTGTCATCACATGATGGTCACCCAGCCGTTTTCCGCTTCCGTGGGGGCTCGACGTCGCTTTCGTCGATCACGACTCGACGCCATGCTGTTCCCTCACCACGACGGTTGCTGACCGGACGATCGGCAGGCGAAAGCTGGTCATCTTGCGGTCTCCTTGAGTTCGTCCCGGCTCGGAGGGCCTTTTGATCGACGCCGGCTCGGCTGCGGCCGTCCCGACCTCGCCCATGCGTACGGAAAGGAAGGGGACCGGCCGGCCAAGGCCACACACACTCCAGGAGGGCTCGGGGCCTCTCCACATGCATTGACCACGTCCGGCCGCTCCCGGTAGTAGAACTCCAGACCGACTCCCGGTACTCGCCATCCTGGACAATGCCGACGGCTTCCTCCGCTCGCCGACTGAGCGCTCGATCACGACCGAGGAGGCTACGGCCACGCCACGGAACCACGGCCACCGGTCGCGAGATCCGCCTGACAGGGCCTAGTCGGAACGCGCGACCTGATAGTGGGCGATGCGCCAACCGTCCTCCTGCCGCTTCACAGGGACGGCGAGCTTGACGGCCGACGATCGTCACAACGTGAAGTCCGGCCTGGAGGCGCCCCGCCCCCGGCCGGCGCGGGGAAGCACGGACGTTGCTCGACCAGCTCGGCAAGCCCGACTCGAACACCGCTTCCAGACCGCTCTGTTGGTCCAGAGGATGGGCCTGATCCGACGCCGACCGGTGCCGGGGTCCCGCCCGCTCAGGCGACCGGGCGCGTGTGGCAGGACCGATGTCTCCTTGCCGTCGCCGTAGACGACGGCAGCTCGCGGCCCGCCCAGGAACCGCGATGCACTTTCCGGGGGGTTGGTGAGCCGCTGACGAAACACCCCGATAGTGGCGTACGACGGTGGATAGCTGCTCTCGCCGTGTTCCGCCGGGCAGGTCGGGCCGCTGCCTCCGGAGACCGACCCGACGGCTCTTACCCCAGCCCACCGCACAGCTTCCCGATTCAGCGACGCTGCAACGGGCCAGGCGGCCACGGAGGCGATCCGTGTCGGAGTTAGGCCATGTCGTGTTTGCGCCATCCCAATTCGTAGACCCCTTCGAACTGTTCCACACATGATCGGCCAGGTTGTGAATTGCAGGTGGACGAAGGGTTCTGGCTGATGTCTTCAAGAAGCCGCCTCAGGGCGGCAATAGCTGCGGGGTTGGTGCTGGCTGCCGCAGGCGTGCCCGCTGTGGCCACGGCACAGCCGACTTCTGCGGGTGGAGCCGCCCGGCCGGCCGCCGCGACCAAAGGTTCCTCGACGAGGGACTCCTCGGCGACGGTACGGCTGATCAGCGGCGACCGGGTGACCGTGACGACGCTGCCCGGCGGGCGGCGCGCCGTGTCGGTCGAGCCCGGACCCGGCCGCGAACACATGCCTTTCAGGCGCGTCGAAGGCGACGACAATGCCCTGACGGTCATGCCCTTCGACGCGGAGGCCCTCGTGACGGCCGGGGCCCTGGACCGTCGCCTTTTCGACGTGACCGGCCTCATCGCCGACGGCTTCGACGAGGGCCGCTCCACAGCTCTGCCACTGATCGTCTCGTCTCGGCCTGAGCCCTCGCGAGCGGGTGCCCGGGTGACCGCCCGGGCGGCGAAGGCAGCGGCGGCGACCGCCGACCGCCTCGTTGCGCTCAACGCCGGGAAGGCGCCCGCGCGCAACCTGGAGAGTATCGACGCCCGTTCGGTGCGGGTGTCCGGCCACGACCTGTCTGCCTTGTGGAGGGCACTCGTTGCGGGCGGGGAGTCGGACGCCGCGCGCGCCGAGGTCACCCCGCGGATCGCGCTGGACGGCAAGGTGCGGGCAGTGCTGGACCGCAGCACCGCGCAGATCAACGCACCGGCCGCGTGGAAGGCCGGCTACGAGGGCCAGGGCGTCAAGGTGGCCGTGCTGGACACCGGCATCGACGCCGAGCACCGGGACCTCGCCGACCGTGTCGCCGGGGCGAAGGACTTCTCCGGCAGCGGCAACACCGGTGACCACTTCGGCCACGGCACCCATGTCGCCTCGACCGTCGCCGGCACCGGCGCGGCCTCCGACGGAACCCGACGCGGCGTCGCACCCAAGGCCGACCTGCTGATCGGCAAGGTGCTCGACGACAACGGCTACGGATCCGAGTCGGGCATCATCGACGGCATGGAGTGGGCCGCCGACGAGGGCGCCAAGGTCGTCAACATGAGCCTCGGCGCGGACATCCGCACCGATGGCACGGACCCGATGAGCGTCGCCCTCAACGCCCTGACGGAGTCCACCGACACGCTGTTCGTCGTCGCCGCCGGCAACTCGGGCCCCGGCCGGTACACCGTCGGCACGCCCGGCGCCGCCGACGCCGCCCTCACCGTGGGTGCCGTCGACCGCAGCGACACCCTCGCTCCCTTCTCCAGCCGCGGCCCCCGCTACGGTGACGACACGGTCAAGCCCGACGTCACCGCCCCTGGCGTCGGGATCGTCGCGGCCCGCGCGGCCGGCACCTCGCTGGGCACCCCGGTCAACGCCGACTACATCGCGCTCGACGGCACGTCGATGGCCACCCCGCATGTCGCGGGCGCGGCTGCGCTGTTGGCCCAGCAGCACCCCGACTGGGGCGCACAGCAACTCAAGGACGCGTTGATCAGCACCTCCCGTACGGTGGCCGGCACCAAGGTGACGGAGCAGGGTGGCGGCCGCGTCGACCTGGCCGCGGCCACGGGCCCGCTCACCGCCACCGGCTCGCTGGCACTGCCCCCGGTGGACCTGGGCAAGGCGAACGGACCGCGGCAGGCGGCAACCGTCCGCTACACCAACACGGGCGACAAGCCGCTGACGCTGTCCCTGTCGGTGAAGCTGGCGACCGACTCCGGCCGCTCGCTCGCGGACGGCGTGGTCGGCCTCGACTCCGGCACCGTACAGGTGGCGCCAGGGACGACGGCGCAGGTCCCGCTGCACACCGACCCCGCGCAGGCGGTCCGCGGCCGGTACTTCGGCTACGTCACCGCGAAGTCCGCCGACGGCACCGTGCTCGCCCACACGACCCTCTCCCTCGCGGTGCACGCCCCCAAGCACCGGCTGACCGTCGTCCTGCGCGACCGCGCCGGCGAGGTCGTGTCGGGCGCGACCCCGCAGATCTGGGGCGCCGACGGCGAGGTGGACTACTCGGATCCCCACGCGGGCGTCGCCGAGGTGGAAGAGGGCACGTACCAGATCAGCAGCAGCTTCCAGGAGCCCGGCGACGACGGAACCGCCAGGGTCGGCGACGTCGTCGTGCCCGAGATCAAGGTCACCAAGGACATGACGGTGACGCTCGACGCCGCGAAGGCCCGCGAGGTCAAGGTCCGCACGCCTCGTCCCGCCGAGCGGTACGGCATCCTCGACGCCGTCTACTACCGCCAGATCGACGGGAACGTCCGCAATGTGGGCACCATGGTCTGGCCCTCGGACCGCTACTACACCACCGCCACCGCCCCGGTCACCGACGGTGCCTTCGAGTTCGGCCTGCGTACCCAGATGAAGGCCCCGGAGCTCCGGGCCAAGGTGCCCGGCCGTGCGCTGGAGTTCGCCCCCGCCTATGAGCCCACGTCGCCGCCCTTCAGCAACAAGGGCCTTCGGCTCACCGCCGCGGACGCCGGCACGGCGCAGGCGCCCCGCTTCCGCGGGGTCCGCGGCAAGCTGGCCGTCGTACGGGACGACTACTCCGGCGGCTATGACGCGGCCGCACTCGAACGCGCCGCGGTGGACGCGGGCGCCGAGGCGCTCCTGGTGGTGTGGCCCGCAGGTGTCAACCACCGCACCCACTGGTCGCCGGTTGGGGAGCGGCTGGCCCTGCCGGTCCTGCGTGCCTCCGCCGCGGACGGCGCGGCCCTGCTGGAGCGTATGAGGAGGGGCACCACGAAGGTGGAGTTCTCCGGCACCGTGCGCAGCCCCTACATGTACGACCTGGCGATCGCCAAGACCTCGATTCCGCAACAGGACGTCTTCACCGTCTCGGAGCAGGACACGGCGCAGGTGCGCAGCGCCTACACCCGGACCGGTGCCGCGTCCTGGGCGAGCGAGCAGCGCTTCGCCTGGCGGCCGTACCAGAACGTGGCGTTCTACGGATACGACCGCTTCGTCCCGGTGGGGCAGGAACGTGTCGAGTACGTGAGCACCGGGGACACCCAGTGGCAGCACGCCGTCGCCTACGGCCCCGTCGACCAGTTCGCCTCGCCGCTGCAGGGCGGCATGCGCGACGACCTGCACACCTATCGGGCCGGGCAGCGCACCACGGAGGACTGGTACCGAGCGGTGGTCCGCCCGTCCATCCCGCGCGGTGGGCACCTGCCGTCGGTGCGTGACGGCGACAACCTGTCGGTGCGCGTGTCGGACTTCAACGACTCCTCCGAGACCGTCCACTGGTCGCACAGTCAGTTCGGCAGCGTCAGCGACCGGTCCGAGGCGGTGCTCCACCGCAACGGGAAGCAGATCGCGGAGTCCGTACAGGGAGCCTGGGCCAACTTCGAGGTACCGGCGGGTGACGCCGAATACCGTCTGGACCTGGCCACCAGCCGAACGTCCGACAACTGGCACTTCGGTACCCGCACGCACACCTCGTGGACGTTCCGCTCGGACACCACAACCGCCAAGACCGTCCTGCCGATGCTCCAGCTCGACTACGACGTACCGGTGGACGTCCACAACGCGGTGGGCTCACAGCGCAAGCACACCCTCGGCCTGGGCGTGCGCATGCAGGACGGCCTGGCCGCCCCGAGCGGAGTGACGGTCAAGGTCGAGGCCTCGTACGACGACGGCAGGAACTGGAGCCGAGCCACGACGACCCGCAAGGGCAGCGGCTTCACCGCTACCGTCGAGCGGCCCTGGCGCGTCCACGGCGACGCGTACGTGACGCTGCGCGTGACCGCGACCGACGCGGCCGGCAACAGCGTCCAGCAGCGGGTCGACCGCGCCTACCAGCATCAAGGCGCCTGAACCGCACGGTCACCGCAGCGCTGACCATTCGGCCGCGACACGGCGGGTGCCGAGGGCCCAAGGCCTCGGCACCCGCCGTGCCCGCTGCGCTCCGGATCTCCCGTCTGCCCGGACGCTCCGCTCACCGCTCACCGCTCACCGCTCACCGCTCACTCGCCGGGAGACGTGTGCAGTTCCTCGTGCTCGAGCCAGCCATCCAGCCGCTGAAGTCGGCCCGCGGAGCACCACGTCTGCGACCCCATCGAACCGGCCGATGCCCACACACCGTTGCAGCATTTGTCCGACCTGACGGGCCTGGAGACCGGGATCCTGAGGTTCCAGAGGAAGTAGCACCAGGTGGGAAGCAAGTACACGAGGCGTACACCGTGGATTTTCGAGCGGGACGCGATCGTGGTCCTCGACGCCTCGGGCAAGACGATCGCCGCGGTTGCCTGGGAACTCGGCAACACTTCGAGTCTTGCGCGGCTGGTACCACCGGGCAAGGGCCGACCGGGGGGAGGGGCAGCCCGGTGAGCTCACCAGTGCCGAGCGCGAGGATCTGCGCCGGCTGCGCAAGGAGGTCCGTGAACAGCAGGAGTCGAGATCCTGAGAGGAGCGATGGCCTTCTTCGTGAAGGAGAACGACCGGTGATCGAGCTCTACCGGCTGATCCATACGGAGAAGGCGATTTACCCGATCGCCCTGCTGTGCCGGGTGCTGAAGCTTTGCCCGCTCCTCCTACTACGCTTTGCGCGAGGGCGAGGCCGTCCGCCGAGCCCGCCAGGCGGCCGACGACACGCTCGCGCACGAGATCACCGTGCTGCACCTTTGCTTCCCGCAAGACCCACGGCGTTCCGCGCATCCACGCCGAGCTGCGGCGTCTGGGCCGACGGGTGAACCGCAAACGCATCGCCCGCGTCATGCGCGAGCGCGACATCCGTGGTGTCACCCGACGCACGCACCGCTCGCTGACCCGGCCGGACCCGAAGGTGACGCCGGCCCCGGACCTGATCGGCTGCGACTTCCACGCATGAACGGCCCGGGACCAGGCCGGTCGGCGACATCACCTACCTGCCCACCCCGAGGTCAGGAGGTTCCAGCCCTTCTCGTAACGCTTCGAGATCACCTGGAAGTCCAGGTTCGCCTTGGCTCGTTCCAGCGGCTGGTTGTCCCACTTCGTCGGCCACCAGGACGCTGGGCCGGAGACAGGTGGTGAGCTTGCTGATCAGCCGGCCCTGGTCCTCGGCGGTTTCGAGGTGGTGGACCGTGTCGTCGAGGCCGGTGAAGCAGATAGCTCGCCCGGCAGGCCGCGAAGGCCGGGGTGACGGCGAACGACGACAAGATTGCCGTACGGCATAGTGCCTCCCATGGCCGGTTGGCGGAGCACCGGTTCTGGCCATATTTGCCTCATTCCACGGTGCTTTGGGCGGCGGAGCCTCGCAGACCGAGGCCCTGGCCGGACGCACTTGCTCCGGCCGATAACGTCCACCCGGAAAGCGGTCATCCCGGGCGGCCCGGACAGCCCTTTGCCGTGACCGGCGTGGTCGTCAGCCTTTCTCGGGTCACCTCGGCGCGCAAACCGTCAAGCCCACGAGGCGGTCGGCGACGTTGGTGAGCGCTCGGACGTAGTAGTCGCCCGCTTCGCTGTCCAGGACCGTCTGCACTGCCAGGGCCAGTAAGCACGACAGCGGCGGAACCACATCCCGATGTCGTCACGGACGCGTCGTAGGGCGGGAGCGGCTGTCCCCCGACAGCGCGTCATCGCACGCGGATCCCGGCGCGGAAGACCGCCCGGACGTTCAGGACGGCTGCGGGGTCATGCGCGATGTCGCCGTCGACGGCCAGGATGTCGGCGTCAGCGTCCGCGGTGATGCGACCCTTGCGGTCTTCCATTCGGCAAAGTCGGGCTGCCTGGCTGGTCATGGAGGTCAGCGCCACCAGTGGCGAGACACCCAGACGCGCCAGGTCGGCCACGGCGTAGGGAAGGACGTTGTGAGGCTTCCAAGGCGCCACACCGGCGTCCGATCCGATGACAACCTGGGCACCGGCCTTCTGAAGGTGGCTGTAGGTGTCCAGGAGAGCTTCGACCTGCTCGGCCATGCCCTCGGGCAACTGCAGCGTCACGCCCGGGGCGAGGCCCAGCGTCAGGCTGACGAAGGTTCCCTTCCGCACGAGGGCATCGACGAGTTCGGGGTCGGAGGCCACACCATCGGCGGTGAGGAACGAGACGTGTTCAAGACTGTCGACGCCCGCTTCTGCCGCGTCCTTGATGGCTTGGAGTCCGTGGGCATGCGCTGCCACCGGTAGCCCGAGGTGATGCGCCTCGTCCACGACCGCTCGCAGGTCGTCCAGACTGTATTGCGAAGCATGCGCCGGCATGGAGTCAGGTGTCATGTGTCCGCCGCTCGCCATGATCTTGATGACGGAGCAGCCTCGGGCGTGACGCTCGCGGACTGCGGCGCGCAGTGAGTCGGCGCCCTCGACCTCGCCTCCGAGGAAATGGCAGTGACCGCCGGGGGTGGTCAGCGGAGGGCCGGCAGCAAGGATCTCCGGACCCTGCTCGGGGTGCTGGGCCAGCTCCGTCTTCAGGGCCAGCGAGAGGTAGCCACGGTCACCGAGGTCGCGGACGGTGGTGACACCGGCCAGAAGAGCGGACCGGGCCGCAGCCCGCATGTGCGCCAAAAGGGCGCTGTCGGAGGTGGCAGCCAAAGAGGTCACGGGGTCCGGGCCCGCGTCGAAGGCGAGGTGGACGTGGGTGTCGATCAGGCCTGGCAGGAGGCAGGCCGAGCGCCCCATGTCAATGACCTCTGTGCCGTCGGTCGGCAGTGCGCCGCTGCGGTCCACACCTACGATGCGGTCGCCCGTGATGTGCACAGTGGCGGGGCCTGACAAGTTGCGTCCGTCGAACAGCGCTCCGGCGTGTATGGCATAGGAAGTCATCGAGGGATGTCCGATCTGTAGACGTGCTCGTGTGGTTGTCGCGGGCGTTGGTCGAGGGCGCCGCGTAGCCAGGGCCTTGCGCTGCCAGGAGCCCCCGAGCCGATGAAGCAGCCGCTCCGCAACAGCTCGCCCCGCGTTCGACGCCGGGGTCAGGCTGCTGTGCGGGTCGTGATGGCGCGGTCCCCCGTGGTCGTACGAGGCGTCGGCCTGGTGCGTCACTCCGTTGCAAACTGGTCGGTGCTGCTCGCCTTGGTGGGTCGGCAGATGCGTACTGGTCCACGCGTGGTCCGGTGCGAGGACTTCTCTGAAGGGGCGATCGTGTCGACGTGGTAGGGCCGGTGATCAGGTGGGGTAGGCGCCGTCGATGGTCCAGGTGGCGCGTGGACGAACGATGTCTCCGGGCTCGCCAGATATGCCACCGTGCTGGCGATGTCGGCCGGTTCTCCGGTGCGTGTTCGGCAGGCGTCGGTGGCACCATGATCTCGGCCGCCGGCCCGTTCAGAACGTCCGTGGCGATCACACCGGGCTGAATGTCGTTGACGGTGATTCCGCGTGGGGCGAGCTCGCCCGCGAGCCCGCGTGTCCAGCCGGCGACGGCCCCTTTGGTCAGGCTGCACAGGGCGAAGCCCCCTCCCGGGAACACCGGAAGGCGGTCGGCGAAGACACTGCGGATGTTGGCGAAGCGTCCGCCTTGCCGTAGATGCGGCAGGGCTTCCTGAGCGGCCACGAACGCGTCTCGGACGTTACCCGCGACGGCGCGGTCGACATCCTCGACGGAGAGGTCGGCAAGTGACCGTCCCTCGCCGTAACCGGCGTTGTTCACGAGGATGTCCAGCCCGCCGAATGTCCGGTCTCCGTGGCGGCCCTCCGGACCGCCCCGACGTCGCCGTTGTCGGCTTGGACGGCCGTAGCACGGCCGCCGGTGGCCTCCACCGCTTCGACAGGGGCCCGAGCCTCTTCCTCGGCCGGTACACAGGTGAAGGCGACCTGCGTGCCGTCCTCGGTCAGCCTCTTCGCGATGCCGGCCCCGATTCCTCGGGATCCACCGGTCACCAGCGCTGTCCTCTGCGCAAGTTGTCCGGTCACGGCATATGCCTTTCAGATCTTGGAACGGTGGCGCGACAACGGGGTCTGTGAGGGCAACAGGTGGGCCGTCCTCACGGGGCGGCCCACCTGTGGAAAGTGCAGCGTTCAGCCGATCAACTGGTCCTTGTGCTCGACGAGCCACTCGTCGAGCGGCTTCACCTGCGGGTTGAGCTCGCGCACGCGGTCGAGGTTCCTGTTGGCGACGAAGTTCTCCGACGCCTGCGCGTAGAACTGGTACATGTTGGCGATCTCATTGACGAACCAGCCACCGGCGGCGCGCATTGCGTCGTGGTCGACCGGGCGGTAGGTGACCTTTTCACCGAGGGCGTTCGTCAGCATCTCGGCGAGCTCGGTCCCGGTTGCGTGCGCGCCGGCGACACCGACCGTGCGGTTGACGTACTTGGCGCCGGCGCGGAAGACACCGTAGGCGGTACGGCCGATGTCCTCGCTGGCGACGAGGGCCATGACGGCGTCGCTCATCGGGAGCGCCAGGACCAGATCGCCGTTGTCGTCCCGCTGGGGGCCTTGGCCCAGGCCCGCGAGGAGCGACTCGTAGTAGAACGTCGTCTCCAGGAACGTCGTGGGGACGCCGGCCTCGGTGAAGTACGAGTTCGCCGCGCCCTTGGCGTCGAAGTGCGGAACCTTGTAGACGTCCATGAGCGTGGGCAGCTCGCTGCCGAGGCTCTGGAAGTGCGGGCGGGTGTCCTCCAGCGTGGACCAAACGACGTGCCGGAGGCCGGCGCTCTTCGCGGCACGCGCGGCAGCGGCGGCCTGGTTCAGTTCCATCTGCGGGCGCGTCAGGTTCGCGGCCTCCTGCTCGGGAGTCAGCTCCGCCCAGAAGTTGGTGACGACGAAAGCACCGTGGGCTCCGTCGAAGGCCGCACGCAGGCTCGCTTCGTCGTTGAGGTCGGCCTCCATGACCTCGGCGCCCTGCGCGGCGAGTTCCTGAGCCGCGGGTGAGTCGGCGTTACGAGTCAGTGCGCGCGCCACGAAGGGGCCGTCGGGGTCGGCCAGGATCGCGCGTACGAGGCCGCCGCCCTGCTGGCCCGTGGCGCCTACGACGGCAATGATCTTCTTGTCGCTCATGGACACTCCTTGATCGAGAGCAATGCCGAAAGTAGAGCATTGAACAGTTGACGCGTCAAATATCTGGGTCGGGATATCGTGCTCCTGTCTGTCGAGCAAGCTATTCGGGACCCGGGTGGAGTGGCCGCTGCGTCCGGCTGCGAGGCAAGGTCCGCTTCGCCCCGAAACTCCGCCTGTCGGAGCGGGAGCCGACCATGTCCAAGCCTGCGCCGTGCCATCGACAGGGGGGTGCGGAGCCGTGCCGATGAAGGGGCGCTCCCGCGCGGGCTCGCCGGTCCGGTCGTACGGTTGTGCTGTGCGTGCTGTACCGGGCGACGGTGCCGTGCGGCTCTCACTGTCGCCACACCGCGGCCGGGCCGAGCTGGATGGGTGTGGGGTGTTGCTGCGCGCGTTGCCGGGGCGTACAAGGGAGGCGGCCCTCTTCCTCTCGGGCCCGACAGCGAGGCTCTGTGGCTGCAGTGGGTCAGCCGCACGGAGGAACTCGCAGGTCGCCACCCCTGCACAGCGGTCGCCTGCCGTACGGCACGGTGTGGGGCCGGCATGTCGCGGGGCTGGTGCTGTCCATTTGCCGAGGGCCTGCCGCGTTCGCTCCCGACCGGAGGTCTCAGCTCAGGCACGGCGGTCATTCGGTTCATGAAGACTGAACGGGAGAGCAGTGATGATCGGAATACGTTTCTTGTGTGGCTTTCTGGCCGCCTGTCTGGCGGCCGTGGCGCTGTCATGCGCCCCTGCTGAGAAGCGTGCGAACGTCAAGATGCCGGTCGCCGCGGCGACCACGGAACGACCGTCCGAGACGCTCACGCCTGTGCTCGAACAGGAACTTCCGAACGTCAAGGGGAAGACGTTCACCTCGGCAATCGTGGACTTCCCGCCCGACGCAGTCGCGGTGCCGCATCGCCACGGTGACGCGTTCCTCTATGCCTACGTACTCGACGGCACCATGCGCAGCCAGCTTGAGGGCGAGCCGGTGCGCACTTTCAACGAGGGTGAGCACTGGGTCGAGGAACCGGGCGTCCATCACGTGCTGACAGAGAACACCAGCAAGACAGAACCGGCGAAGCTGCTGGTCATCTTCATCTCCAACACGGGAGACGAGCTCAAGACCCCTGACCGGTGAGAACGGGGTGGGCCGGGCCGGAGGAATCCATGCACGGTCAGCGGCGTGTCAGTGTCGGTAAACTGTTTCCGGCCGCTTGTCGGGTTCTTCCGGCCCTGTCCCCTGCGGTGGGGTGGACCGCCACGCCGGCTGCTGCCGACGCCGTGAGGGCATCGTGCTCAAATGTCGAATTCGTGTGCCTTAGAGGGACCTGCTGCCGCGGTTCGGGCTTGGCGGACGGTGCACGTACACTTCGCCCGACGGGCGGCCGACGGAACCTTCGACCCGCAGGCCGAGTCGGTCATCGGCAAGATCCGTGTCATGCAGCCCGGGCCGGGACGGCCCCGCCCGGCCGGAGCGGTTGGTGGCCGACAAGGGCTACTCGGCCCGCTCCTTCCGCGCCTACCTGCGCAGCCGCGGAGTCAAGGCCACCATCCTCAGCGGGGCGACCAGCTCGCGGAACCGATGTCGGCGCCGCGAACGGCCCTGCGGCTTCGACAGGGTCGTCATGTTGCTTCACGTCGGCGGCTGCCACATTTCGCGATCGACTCAAGGCCGCTAAGGAAGAGCCGTGGCCATGGTGATTGCCGTGGGGCGCGCCCGTTTCCACGGCCGGGGCGAGCAGCGGTAGCCTGTTGGGAGTAGGCGTTGCCGCAACGGCTCCATGCGCGCTGCGAAAGTCCCTCGGATCGTCGCGCGGCCCCGGCCCGTGATCTCCCACCCTCGACGTCATTGTTGAGTCAGCAGCCTTCGCAGTGCGCGCCGGGCGCCCTCGTGCGGTGGCGCTCGGGCGGGCGACCGGCCCGCCACACCAGCACGGGCGTCGCCGGGCTCGCGTTCAACGCGGTGGGCCGCCCAGGGAGGTAGCCATGCCGGAGTACCGCAAGAGCCCGGAGCGTCTCTCACAGCTCACGGACCAGCAGTATCGCGTGACTCAGCAGGACGGGACGGAGCCCGCCTTCGCCAACGCCTACTGGGACAACAAGGCGCCCGGGATCTACGTGGACATCGTGTCCGGGGAGCCCTTGTTCGCCTCAGTGGACAAGTACGACAGCAGGTCCGGGTGGCCCAGCTTCACGAAGCCGCTGGATCCCGGCCACGTCGTCGAGCGCTCGGACACCAGCCACGGCATGGTCCGCGTCGAGGTCAGATCGGCTCAGGGGGACAGCCACCTGGGGCACGTCTTCCCCGACGGGCCCAGCGACCGCGGCGGGCAGCGGTATTGCATCAACTCAGCGTCCCTGCGCTTCATCCCCGTCGGGGAGCTTGAGCAGGAGGGCTACGGCGCATTCTTGAGCCTCTTCGATTCGCCGGACGAAGGGGCCACCGAAGCCTGATGCGTCTCTCGAACGGCCTCGGACACCCACCATCACAGAGTCACGCCGACAGGAGTAACGCACAGTGACCGGACAACTCGACGGCATGGCCGCTCAGGACGGCGCACGAGTGCCGACCGAGCAAATCCCGGCCGCCGTCACCGCCGGAAGTCTCGTCTACAGCGACGGTGCGACGCAGACCTTCGACCCCGACGGGTCCACCCGCTACTTCGAGGCGGGGCGTCGGACGGAAGGGATGTGGTCCGTCGACGAGAGCGGGCACTTCAGCTCCTTCTGGCCCCCCTCCTACCGGGCCTCCTACGATCTCCACTGGGTAGTGGAGGAAGAGCAGATCGTCGGCCTCCGGTTCACGGACCTCAGACATGGAGTCCGCTTCGACGGCCGCTACCAGTGACCCCTGGCGCCCGTGCCTGAGGCCGGGGGATGCCTTGACGAAGGACATGGAGGACTCCCCGGGGTTTGGTCGGCTTCACGCAGAATCGTCGGGGCGGAGCTCACCTGGCCTCGGCGCTGTGCTCCCTTCGTTGAGCGGGCTCGCCCTCTACCTGGTGGCGACGGTCGGCGACAGGCCCACCGGGCGGGGCTCGGTCTGGAGCCGGGACGGATCGAACTCGTCGAGGGCGAGCCCGCCGCACAGGTACTGGGCGGCTTGCCCGGCGGCGTGCACATGGCATCGCGCCGCCGCCCGGACAGGACCGCGGCCTGGACAGGGGCCGGCGACGTAGACGGGCGGACGGGTCAGGGGCGGCCCTGCGTCCGGGCGTTCTTCGCCGGCGGCCCGGCCGGGAGTACGTCGCGCACAGCCCGGACCATGAGCCCGAACGGGGTCGGCACCATCGGGTTCCGGACGATCTCGCCGAGATCCATGGCAAGGCCGTCAGTCACAGGGAGTAGGCACATCACAGAAGGTGGACCAGAACCACGACTCGTGAACAGAGCCGGCACGCCACTCCTTTGAGCAAGTTCGCGGGTCACAACGTGGCCGCCGATGTCCTCGGGCTGGAGATCGGTGCCCTTCGCCCCGAACCGTGCGACACGTGTCTGGACCTCGGACCCGCCGGCGCGGTTGGCCACCACGGGAGGGGCCGGGCCGGGGAGCGGGCCGGCGAGCAGGAGAAGGCGCTCAAGCAGCAGATCAATGCGAGTGGATGTATCCGCCGGTCGACGACGCCATCGCCATGCTCGGCTTCGCCGACCCTGGTGACACCTGGTCGATGGAGGAAGTCAGCGGGGGCCGGCCGCAGGGACCGTTGGTGCGGTTCGCGCATCGATCTTGAAACGTGACGTGGGTCACTTTTGGCTCGCAGGCTCTGCTCTGCATGGGGGTCCACCGGGTTGAGGAAGTCGACGGGATCTTTTCGCCCCGCACGGCCATGTCCGATCGACACGATGGAACGACGTGACTTCTCTATTCAAGCTGCGCCCCGCCCTGCCGGCTGTTGCCGCGGCCGCGACCGGGGTGCTGGTGCTCACCGGGTGCTCCGGGAGCGGCAGCACCTCACCCCAGGCAGCTGCCTCGGCGGGCTCGCCCACGGCCCCGGCAACTGCCGTGAACGGTGAACTGACGATTCCCCAGGACGCTGACGAGGAGACCAAGAAGGCATACCTGTACCAGAACGCCCTCGCCGTCTGCATGCGTGCGAAGGGCTTCACCTACACACCGCACGTAGAGGGCGATGAGGCAAAGCCCTTCCCGTTCGACGGTCAGGACTACGAGCTGGCGAAGGAGTACCGCGGAAAGTACGGGTACGGCGTCACCTACGCCCGGGTCGTCTATCCGAACGACGTCAACGCCATCGGCTCGCGGGCTTACACCGAGAAGTACGAAACGAGCCCCGACCAGGCGTATCGGGAGTCGCTCTCCCCGGCTCAGCAGCGGGCCTACGAGAAGGCTTTCGGGGAGCTGGCAATGGTGGACGGAAAGAAGACGGAGCTGCCGGGCTGCCGCACGGAAGCTCAGCTGAAGGCCTACGGGCCGCGGAAGTCCACCGCCGAACTCGCCCGCGAGGCGGACGTCGCCCGGGAAGCGGACCGAGCGGCTCAGCAGGCCCTCGACGGGGACCCGAAGCTGGTATCACTGGCGCAGGACTTCGCGTCCTGCCTCCGTGGTGAGGGGATCGCCGTCACCACCACACAGCCGACCTCCATCGGTGACATGGTGAAGTTCCAGGTGAACAGCCAGGGCGGCAACGTGGACGAGTTGGACAAGGAGACCGCGAGGACCAAGCTCGCCCAGGAGATCAACGTGGCCCTGGCGGATCTGGAGTGCGGCAAGGCGTTCCGTGCTGCGTACTTCCCGAAGCTGGCCAAGCACCCCTTCACCGGACTCGGCGGATGAGCGGCGTCCGGAGCGGCCCGTCGCGCCGCAGCAAGCAGGTGGCGATCATCGTCGGTGTGGTGGCCGCGGTGGGCGTGGGTGGATGGTTCACCGGTACGCAGATGCAGTCACCCGCCGATGCCGCCGCCGCGCGCAAGCCGCCGAAGGCCGGTCCCGTGACGGTCGCGGTGGCACGCCAGAAGCTGACCGCGACCGTGGTGGCCCAGGGCGCCGTGGAGTTCGGGGCACCGCAGGGCATCTCGCTGTCGGGTCCGGTGGGCTCCTCCGGGGACGACGAGACCACCCAACGGGTCACCAGACTGCCGACCAAGGGGGCGACCCTCGACGAGGGCAGCGTCCTGATGCAGGTCAGCGGCCGTCCGGTGTTCGTGCTGCGAGGCCCGGTGCCGATGTACCGCTCCCTTGGCCCGGGCAGTTCGGGCGAGGACGTACGCCAGTTGCAAAGCGCGCTGCGCAGGCTCGGCCACGACCCGGGTGCCGTCAGCGGCAATTACCGTGGGGGCACCGCGGCCGCGGTGGGCCGCTGGTACGGCAGCAAGGGTTACGAGGCGCAGAGTCCCGGCGTCGCCGACCAGCAGCAGCGTGCCGATCTGGAGGCGGCGGTGTCGTCGGCCCAACTGGCCCTGCTCGATCTGCAGTCGGGCGGGGGCGACGGCACGGACTCCGGCACGGCGACCGCGCCGGAGTCGAGTGAGGCCGCGGAACTGCGGTTGCGCGCCGCGCGACGGCAGCTGGACCAGGCCAATGCCGCGCTGAACGCGTTCGAGGCCACGTACGGCACCAAGGTCCCGGCGGGTGAGGTGGTCTTCCTCCCCGACCTTCCGGTGCGTGTCGACAAGGTCAAGGTCGCACTGGGTGGCCCCCTGGACGGCGAGGTGGTCACTGTGACGTCCTCCGACGTGTTGGTGCAGGCGACGGTCCCCGGAGCGGACGGCGCAGCCCTGCGCGAGGGTATGGAGGCGCGGGTCGAGACAGCCGACGGCCGTGAGGTGCGCGGCGTCGTGTCACGGATCGGCGGTACGGGCGCCGGTCAGGGTGGTGACCAGGCTGGTGCCGCCTCGGGGGACAACGGCAAGGGCGGCACGGACGGGGAGCCGTCCGGTGGGAACGAGGAGTCCGGCGGGGACGGGGAGGCCGGCGCCGGATCGGACCCGGCCGACCCGTCGGCACCGGTGCCGTTGGAGATCTCGGTGCCCGATCCTGGGCCCCTGCGAAACCAGGTGGGGGGCGTCGCCAAGGTGACCATCGAGGTGGGCGCCTCCGAGGACTCCGTCCTGGTGGTGCCCGCGGCGGCGGTGCGTACATCCACCGAGGGCAAGGCCCGCGTGCAGGTGCGGCGGGACGGCAGGACTGTCACCGTGCCCGTCAGGGTGGGTATCGCCGCCGCCGGCCTCGTCGAGGTGACCCCGGACGGCGGTTCGCTGGCCGCGGGTGACCAGGTGGTGGTCGGACAGTGAGGCCACGTAGCGCCGTGGCGGCCACGCTCGAACAGCCACCGGACGCGGACACGGTGATCGAACTCAGATCGGTCTGCCGGACTTTCGATGCCGAACCGCCCGTGCGCGCGCTGCAGGACGTGGAACTGACGGTCCGTCGAGGCGAGCACCTGTCGATCGTCGGTCCGTCGGGGTCGGGGAAGTCCACGCTGCTGAACACCCTGGGCCTGCTGGACCGGCCGACGTCGGGAAGCTACTGGCTCGACGGAGTGCTGACCAACGCCCTGGGCGACCTGGAGCGCACCGCTCTGCGCGGCAGCCGTATCGGATTCGTCTTCCAGTCCTTCCACCTGTTGCCGTACCGGACCGTGGAGGAGAACGTCACGCTGGCCGAGACGTACCGGGCTCCCCGGCCGGGCCGCGGGCGCTCCACCCGGGCCGAGCGTGCCCGGGAAGCGCTGGTACAAGTCGGTCTCGGACACCGCTGCGGCTTCCTGCCCGGTCGGCTGTCCGGCGGCGAGCGTCAGCGGGTGGCCATCGCCCGTGCCTTGATGGGCGAGCCGGCCCTGCTGCTGTGCGACGAGCCGACCGGCAACCTCGACACCGAGAACACCGACTCGGTTCTGGCGCTCTTCGACGAACTGCAGTCGCAGGGCATGACGCTGCTGGTCATCACCCACGACGATGCCGTCAGCCGCCGGGCGTCCCGGCGCGTACGGATACGTGACGGCCGACTCAGTCAGGAGACCGTATGAGGAAGGCCACCCGTCGCGTCGAGGACCCGGGGGCGCAGCCGCGCAAGCCCGGCGCGAAGCACCCTCCCGCAGCGCCGGTACACCCTCGGTACAGTGCGGATGCGGAACAGCCGGCCCTACCCGGTACCGCGCATCGATCCGCAGGTCCCGAACGCCCGGACGGCGGGACGGAAGGGGTGCAGCCGCCCCGAGGACGCCATCGCGGCGAACACCGCCGGTCACGCCGCGGGGACCAGCCGGAGCGCCCGCGGATCGACCCGCGGGACCTGTGGTCGGAAGCGCTGGCCGGAGTACTCGCCCGCCCGGTGCGCTCGGCACTGACGACGTTGGGCACCGTGCTCGGCATCGGCACCCTGGTGATCACGATCGGCGTGGCATCGACGGCGGCGAACCAGATCGTCGGCCGGTTCGACGCCCTCACCGCTACCTCGGTGAGTGTCACGGTGCCGCCCCCGCGTCCCGAGTCGGACAGTCCCCCGCTGGTGGACTGGGCAGGTGTCGCAGCGGTCGAGCGCCTTGCCGGAGTCGTCTCGGCCGCGGCGCTCGCCGACTCGGCAGGTACCGCGAACGTCCAGGTGCGGGCCAACGACGTGGTCGCGCCCGGAGAGCTGACCTCGCCGACCTTGGCGGTCGTCGCGGCCGGCCCCACCCTGCCCGAGGCGGTCCGCGGCACGATGGTCAGCGGTCGCTTCTACGACGCGGGCGACATCGCCCGTCACGACCGGGTGGCGGTCCTGGGGGACCAGGCGGCCCGTCTTCTCGGTATCGACGACGTCCGCGACGCGCCCGCCGTCTTCTTCCGCGGCCAGTCCTTCACCGTGATCGGGGTGCTCGACGGCTTCCGGCGCGAGCATCGCCTTTCCACGTCGGTGATCCTGCCGCCGACCACTGCGGCGGACCGGATGCACCTCGAGCATGTGACCCAGGTGCTGGTCAACACCTCCCTCGGGGCGGCCCAGCAGGTTGCCCGGCAGGCGCCCATCGCCCTGTCTCCCGGGAACGAGGACGCGCTGACCGTCATCGCCCCACCGGACCTGTCCAAGGCCAGGAAAGGCGTCCAGGGCGACGTCAACGGGCTGTTCCTGGTGCTCGGACTTGTCTCTCTCGTCGTCGGCGCCATCGGCATCGCCAACGTCACCCTCGTCACCGTGATGGAACGGATCGGCGAGATCGGGCTACGGCGCGCCCTCGGCGCGTCCAGACGTCAAGTGGCAGGTCAGTTCCTCACGGAGTCGAGCATGATCGGTCTGCTCGGCGGAGTCATCGGCGCGGCCCTCGGCATCGTCGTGGTGGTCTGCGTCGCCGGCGTCAGGCAATGGACCCCGGTACTGGACCTGCGCCTCGCCCTCGGTGCCCCGGTGGCCGGGGCGCTCGTGGGACTCCTTGCGGGTCTGTACCCCGCACTGCGCGCCGCCCGCATGGAACCGGTGGACGCACTGAGGGCACCCTCGTGATCCGCCAGGCGCGAGGCTCGGGCCATCGAGATCCGCGGGAATGCGTGTGCCGCCGCGTCCCGGTTCGGCGAATGCTCCGGATCCACGCCGAGGGCCGGAAATCTGTGCGGTACGCCACGACGGGCAACATCCCGGGTGCGCGAGACGGTTCAGCCGGCGTGAGAGCACCCGGCGCACATCGACGAACGGTACGAGGACGGCATGCGCAGCGGTTGGACGGAGTTCGAGGAGTTCGTGGCCCAGTGCGGACCGCGGCTGCTCCGCTCGGCCTGGCTGCTCACCGGCGACCAGCACCTCGCGGAGGATCTGCTGCAGACCGCCCTGGCCCGGAGCTGGCCCAAATGGCGGCGCATCAGCGACGAGCACCCCGAGGCATACGTGCGGCGGGTGATGATCAACGTGCATGCCTCCTGGTGGCGGCGGCGCTGGCGGGGAGAGGTACCGCACGAGTCGCTGCCCGAGTTCCCGGTGCCGCGGGACCGGTACGGAGAAGTGGATCTGGAACGCACGGTGCGGCAGGCACTGCGCCGTCTTCCAGCCCGGCAGCGGGCCGTGGTGGTACTGCGCTACCTGGAGGACCGCAGCGTCGAGGAAACCGCGGCGCTGCTCGATTGCTCCGCCGGAACGGTCAGGAGCCAGGCGGCAAAGGCCCTGCGTACGCTGCGTGGCACTCTGCCGTATCCCGCCGATCTGCGGAGGTGAGTAAGTGAGTACCGGAAAGGACGAGCCCGGGCCGGAGGTCGAACTGCTGCGAGCGGTGTTGCTGGACCAACCAGTGGATCTTGCCGCACCGCCCGACCGCATGACCACGGTAGCCAACCGGTTTCGCCGCACCCGCCGACTACGCGTCGCGGCGACCGCGGTGCCGATGGCGCTGCTCGCGGCCGTCTTCCTGCCGCATCAGCTGGGTCCGGACCGGACCACAGGCGTCGCCGCTCCACCTGCGTCGCCGCCGAGGACGGACCTGCAGAGCCTTTACGGACGGCTGGAAGTGCCTGTTCCGCCTCAGTGGAGCCGGCTCACCGTTCCGTCACAGCGGGACGGGACCTCATCGGTGGCCTTCCTCTCCACCCATGCGCTCAGCACGCCGGAAAAGGCCTGTCCCGGTTTCCAGGCCGGCGACTGGACCGACCCAGCCTGTCTTCCCGTGTCCGGCCGCGATCTCGGAGCCCTCCTAGCCTTCCAGATCGAGGACGACCCGGCGGCAGCTGTCAAGGCCGGGCGCCATACCGCGGCGCAACCGATCGAGGTCTCTCCCGTCTGCCGCTCCCTGTCCGGAACCAAGATGTACAAGGTGCAACGGTCAGCGGGTCCCCAGGATCCGAACGCGGTGCTCAACGCGATGGCATGCGTGGGTGAGCTCACCCCGCAGGCTCACAGCCAGCTGCTGACCATCCTTGACAAGGCTTTCGTCGCCTCTCCGTCCTGACCTGGGAAGCGAGTTGAGGACCGGTGCCCCACTCAAAGGCAAGACGGCAGGCAGGCCTCCCGGCCGGGCAGGCATGTGCGGCGACGGGAGCGCCGGCCTTCTCTTGATCTAGGCCGGCCGCAAGCCGGGCATGGAACGAGACACGTGTGACCGACACTTCGCGGGAAGTGTCGGTCCGCTGGAGCCTGGTGGCGAGACGCGGCGATCCCTCCAGGCCCCTCGGCAAGTGCTCGCGGTGGTCATGGCCACACAGGCCCGCGCGCGGCGCGCCCGCCCGATCGTACGGGGCCGGCAGAGCGAGGAGGACCGAGAGGGAGGCTCAGCACGTCTTCAGCAGTGCCTGGCAGGCGGACTGGGCAATCCATGCCTCCGCACGGTCGAAAGACCATGCGCGCTCCCCGACTAGGGTCATCCAGGCATGTGGGCCGAGGTAGAAGAACAGCACGTCGAGGACTTCCGAGGGCGGAACGTCGGTGCGGAGGCCGTCAAGTGCCACGAGGCGCGCGGCGACCCGGGTCAGGGCCTGGACGTAGTCGTCCGCTCCTCTGTTCAGAACCGCCTGCACGGCCGGCTCCCCAGGGGGGTTCCGGTAGAAGAGCCCGTAGACCAGATCCCAGTGGCGTTCGTGTGTCTGCCGCGTTCCTTCGGCTGTCAGTTCGATCACGGAGCGCGGGTCGTCGCTGGCTTCGACGGCGGCGAGGTTCCTCGCGATGGCGGGATCGCTGATGGCCGGCTCCAACAGGGCCGTAAGGATGCTGGGCTTGTTTCCCACGCTGGCGTAGACGGTCGGCACGGCGATGTTCGCCGCCTCCGCGATCTCCCCGACGGTGACGCCGGCGTACCCCCGTTCCAGGAAGAGCGCGTGCGCGTTGCCCAGGATGGCCTCGCGCGTGGCGGCCGCCGAATGGGTGCGTCGGGGGGAGTGGTACTTCCGGCTGTTCACCAGCGCAGTATATCCCCTCACAAGCAGTCACCATATTGACAATGTAGAGTTCTAATGAATATGTTCACTGCTATGACAAATCAAGCTCTCACCGAACCGCCGGCCGTCGTCGAGACCCGCCTCGCCCACGCCGTGCACCGTGTCGGAACCAGCTTGCTGGCCGAGGCAGCCATTCACCCGTCGGTACCGTTGGACACCTTGGCCTCGCTCCGCGACTTCCTCGTAGCGAACCTGCGCCATCACCATGAGACCGAGGATCACGATCTGTGGCCCCGGATTCTCGTCTCCGCACCGGACGTGCAGCAGGCGCTCGACAGTCTGAGCGGGGAACACGAACACCTGGATGTGGCCCTGGACCGACTGGCAGCGGTGTCGATCGGCGACGACGAAGGCGTCAGGCCCGAGCTACGCGACGCGGCCGCTGAGGTGCGTGACACGGTGCTGGAACACCTGGCTCACGAGGAGCCGGTTCTCTTCCCCGCGCTGCGCGACCACATCAGCGCGGCGGAATGGACGGAGTTCGCCCAGCGAGTGATCGCGACGACGCCGCCCGTGGCCGGACACCTGATGGTCGGTTTCCTCGACGAGGTGGGCACGCACGCTGAGGTGGAACTGGTGCTCGCAGGCATTCCGGAGCCGGTGCATGCCCTCCTTCCGGCGATGCGTGCGCAGGCTGCCGTCGACCTGCGCCTGCTGCGGGGCTTCGGCTCCTGACCGCGTCAAGTGGCACGGTCGGAGTACTGTGAGGGCCCGCCCGGACCGGCTGCCCAACTCCGCGCTGCTGCCGACAGCGTGTTGGAGACGGGCTTCGGCCTCTGAGCCGCGTGGGACGCGTGGCTCTGGCAGGATGCCCGCACCACCGTTGTGATCCTGCGCCCGCCCGCGAGGGCCCAGCTCACGTTTGTTCCGCATTGCCCGCTCGAATCTGGATGTTTAGTATCCAGTGATGCAAACGAGTAAGGGCGTCGAGTGGGCGGTCCACACACTGCTCAATCTGGCATGGCTGCCAGATGACGAGCCGGTGGCAACCGCGCAGCTCGCAGCAGCCCATGACATGTCACCTTCATATCTGAACAAGGTGCTCCAGCAGCTGGTGCGAGCGGACATCCTCCAGTCCCTCCCTGGGGCGCGGGGCGGATTTCGGCTGGCCCGCCCTCTGGATGCGGTGTCGATGCTGGACGTGGTCCTGGCCGTCGAGGGAGACAAACCGCTGTTTCGCTGTGCCGAGATCCGCCAGTGCGGCACTGTGGGCGAGCGCGTTCCCGAGAGCAGCTTCGCCCTCCCGTGTGCGGTACGGTCCGCCATGGGGGAGGCCGAGGCGGCCTGGAGGAAAACATTGGCGACTCAGAGTCTCGCCGAGGTGCAGGCCGTGGCCCTGGCCAACGCTCCGAGCGTCGCGCAGCACGCCCGCCGGGCACTGGGTCGCACCTGAAGGCGGATCACCCGGAGACCTTCAGGGTCCGGGCGCTCGTCGCCGGAACTCTGCCGCGGTCAGTGAGCGTTGCGTGGGCCGGCGGTTGTGGTGGAGCCAGTGATGCGTCGGTGCCGGACCCGCCTTGGCTGCGGGGTCCGCGGACGGAGTGTTCTTCGCCGGGGTAGAGCATGAAGTCGGCGTGGGTGCCGGCGGCGCGGGGGTTGTGGACGGCCTGCTTGGTGGCGGCGGTCTTGACGGAGGAGTCCTGGTCGCCCTTGAGCAGGAGCAGGGGGCCGGGTCTTGGTGCAGGGGACGGTCCGTTCGTCGAGCCAGCTTTGGATCTTGATGGCGGTGGCGGGGTCTGGGGGTGAACTGGTAGTCGAGCGAAACTCCTCCTGGCTCACACGTCATGTCTGGTCGTCCGACCCGCAAGCGGCAAACGTGCGGTACCTGTGATGTGTCCCACGTCGGGCAACGTCTTCGATGTGCCGAACGGTTCAGGAAACGTGGAAACACCCGGCACACATCACACGACGGTACGAGGGCGGCATGCGCAGCGGTTGGACGGAGTTCGAGGAGTTCGTCGGTCAGTGCGGACCGCGACTGCTCCGCTCGGCCTGGCTGCTGACCGGCGACGCGCACCTCGCAGAGGATCTTCTGCAGACGGCCCTGGCCCGCACGTGGCCCAAGTGGCGGCGCATCCACGACGAGCAACCCGAGGCGTATGTACGGCGTGTGATGATCAATGTGCACGCCTCCTGGTGGCGGCGGCGCTGGCGGGGGGAAGTACCGCACGCGTCGCTGCCCGAGTTCGCCGTGCCGCAGGACCGGTACGGCGAGGTCGATCTGGAACGACTGGTGCGGCAGGCACTGCGGCGCCTGCCGACCCGGCAGCGTGCCGTGGTGGTGCTTCGGTATCTGGAGGACCGCAGCGTGGAGGAGACCGCGGCCCTTCTGAACTGCTCCACCGGAACCGTGAGAAGCCAGGCAGCCAAGGCGCTGCGTACGCTGCGCGGCACTCTGCCGCAACCCGTCGGTCCGCAGAGGTGATCGGATGAGCATCGGTCAGGACGATCACGGCCCGGAGATCGAGCTGCTGCGCGCGGTACTCCTGGACCGGCAGGTGAGTCTCCCGGAACCACCCGACCGGATGGCCGGGATACGCAAGCGGTTCCACCGGACCCGTCGGCTCAAGGCCGCGGCGGCCACGGCGGCCGCGATGCCGCTGGCCGTCGCGCTGGCCGTCGTTCTGTCCCCTCAGCTGGTTACGGACCGAACGGCCGATGTGGCAGGCCGGACGACGCGACCGCCCGCGTCACCACCCACCGACCCGGCGTCGTCGAGCCTGCCGGACGTTGCGGATCTGGACCTGCCTGTTCCGCCTGACTGGAACCAGCTCACCATCGCCGCAGGAAGCGACCAGGCTTCTTCGGTGCGCTTCATCTCCACGAACCCGCTCGCCAGGCCGGAGAGGTCCTGTCCCGACCTCGAAGCCGACGACTGGGCCGAGTCGGCCTGCCTGCCCGTGTCCGGCCCCGGTATCGGCGCACTGATGGCCTTCCAGATCGAGACCGACCCGGCGGCGGCCAGGGCCACGACTGACTCCACGCCGCGGTTTGTCGAGGCATCCCCTGCCTGCCGCTCCCTGTCCGGGACCAAGATGTACAAGCTGCAGCGGCCGGTCGGCGCCGAGCACCCGGACGCCGTCCTTACCGGCGTGGCATGCGTGGGCGAGCTCACCGAAGAGGCCAACAGAAGGGTGATGCTGATTCTCAGCAAGGCTCTCCCCCCGGAATCCTGAACCGGATCCGTGGCGTCGCAGCAAGAGTCCCGGTCGGCCGCCCTGGGCTCTCCGTGAACCGTGCCGGCCCCCGCAGCCATCGCCGCCCGGTCAACCGGCCTGGCCTGCCGCACGGGCGGTACCCGCGCATGCCGGCAGGCAGCGGCCGCGGTGGAAGATCACCTGCGCAGTAACCCGATCCCCCTCCTGGCATACGTGGGGCGACCGTACCCAGAACGCCTCGCGCCACGCGACCTGGACCGAGACGATCCGCACGTTGCTGCGTCGGTGGTCGTCCTTCTCTCACCGAAAGGCAGTCGCACTTCCTCATGGCCGTAACCCATCGGCATCCGCCCCAAGCCGTCGCCGCCGCCGAGGTGCTCACCTCAGCGTCGGCCGACCTGACCTGTCTCGCCGTACCGAACGGGAGCCGGACAGCCGGTGCATCCGTGCGGGACGGAGGCAATCGCCGTGCCTAGGCCCACCACAGCACGGCCACGGCGCGCAACACGGCACCGCAAGGCCAGTCGTCGCTCCCCATACCGGCGGGTCGCCCTGGCCGCCCTTGTGGTGAGCACGATCGCCGGGGGAGGCGTCCTGGCCATCCGGTACGCCCTTCAGCCCGGCGCGGAGGCGGCAGCCATACGTGTCCCGGCGACGTCCGCAACGGGCATGGCCTCGTCCACGACCGCTGACTCCGAGCGCGCCGCTCGCCCCTCGCCTTCGTCGTCACAGCCGACCAGGAGCCCACGGCCGAAGCCGCCGCCCAGCCTTCCTGCCGAGGGTCCCGGCACCTTCACCACGGCTCAGGCTTCCGGCAGTCCGGTCGGCTCAGGGCCGCTGTACCGGTACCGCGTCCAAGTCGAGGACGGCGTAGACATATCCGCCGAAGGCGCCGCCGCGGAGATTCAGGCCATCCTCGCTCACGAGCGAAGCTGGGCCGCTCACGGCCGCGGTTCGTTCCAGTTGGTCTCCTCCGACGCCGATTTCGTCATCAAGATCGCCACACCCGCCACGGCTGACCGACTCTGCCTGGCGGAAGGTCTCGACACCCGCGGGGAGCTCAATTGTGAGACGTCGCAAGGCGTGGTGGTGAACCTGCGCCGTTGGGCGCTGGGCTCGCCGCAGTTCGACGGGACTCCGGCGGACTACCGCCACCTCATCATCAACCACGAAGTCGGTCACGAGATCGGCATCCGCACACACCTCGGCTGCCCTGGTCCGGGGAAGCCGGCGCCGGTGATGATGCAGCAGATCAAGGGACTGAATGGCTGCGTGTCCAACGCCTGGCCGTACGACGAGCACGGCAGATACGTCGATGGGCCGCCTGTGCAGTGACGGGCGCATTCTGACGTCAACCTCGGGACGGCCACCAGGCGGAGGGTTCGCGCCGCTCTGCCACACGTCGAACAGGTCCGGGGCCCGTGGTGACTCCGTAGCGGATGGACCGCCTGGTCCGGGATCTCCGTCAGTCACGTGGTCTACGGGATCCTGCGGAATGGCGGCACCTGCCCGAGCGGTACGTGCCGTGGACGACGGACTACGAACGCTTTTGCCGCTGCTCGGCCGACGGCACCGGGGACCGGCCTCCCGGCCCACGTCCAGCAGCACTCCGATGCCGTCGGCGCCGTCGACTGCACGTTCGTGTGTCCCCACTCGACCAGCGTGCGGGCCCGTGAGCATGCGGCCGGGGCACAAAAGGGGGGCTCGGCCCGGGTGAGGCGCTCGGCCGGTCCCGCGGGTGCGCACCCCCGGCGGTCCGCGGCCGCGACGCGCGGCTCGACCACCGCCGGCCGAATGCCGAGGGCGGTCCGCCCCGGAGTACCCGACCGGGCAGCCGATCTCCGGCAGCTCCAGGAGGGCGTCCAAAGGGGCTGTCATTCCAGGACGTTCGGTTCCGCCTCACGGGAAACCGCCCTCGGCAGCGTGCCGGGGCGGAGCGCGACGGGGCATGTCGTGTGGGGGCAGCCTACGCTCGCCCTGCTCCTCGGAGATGGTCCGCAGGTGGCTGCGATCAGCCGCCTGGTTGTCGATCTTCTCCGAGAGACGAGCGCAGTCGCCTCGTAGGGGCCCGCCGGGTCGGCGTGTCGTGAGGCGGCGGCCCGCCGCCACACGACGCCGCGGGGCATGCGAACGGGGCCGGCGCAAGGCCGGCCCCGCCTTCGTTCCGCGCCGCCCCGGGGTGCGCTCCAGGGCGGCGCGGACTACCGCGTCACCCCTGGTGGTGCCCCGGGTGCCCGCCACTCATGGCGCCGTTCATCTCCATGATCATGTGATGGACCTTGTGGATGGAGGCGGGCATGATGACGAACGGACGCATCATGCCTTCGTCTTCGTGGTCGAAGATGTGACAGTGGTACACCACCTTGCCCGTCTGCTTGGCGAGCCGTCCGGCCACCGTGACCAGAGTGTTGGCGTGGACGGTGATGGTGTCCTTCCAGCCGGATTCCTCAGGCGCGACCGGAAGCGCGGCCCCCAGGGTGATGGGCTTCTTGGTGTAGCCCTCCGTGAAGTCCAGACCGGAACCGTCTATGGCGCGCCGGTCGATGACCTGCAGGTCCATCAGATGGACGTGCATGGGGTGGTAGATCGGCACCCCTGCCGGGGCTGCGCTGATGAAGTGCCAGCGTTCCCAGGTGCCGGCCGTGGCGAAGAAGGTGGTGGTGTCTTCGAACATGACGCCGGTGCGGCGCAGCGTTCTCATTCCGCTCGGCATCTCGATCTGGACGATTCCCTCACGCGTCCCCACCTTGGGATCGACTTCCTCCATCTCCCACATCTGAGGCATGGCGCCGGTCTTGTCGAAGCCGAGGACGACGAAACGCTCGGTGGCGTTGTCCGGGACATCACCGGCGGTGATCTTGCGGAAGGAAGACGCAAGAGTAGCGGGCAGCGAGTACGCGGCGCCGCGCCGCTTCTCCACACGGAACTGCATGACTTCAGGGAAGGGCATGGCGAAGTCGGGCAGGGGCAGGCCCGGAGTCTGGCCGGGGATGGTGTTGACGAGCTTCAGCCGCTTTCCGGACAGAGCTGCGAAGTCGATGACGACATCGGCGCGTTCAGCCGGGGAGAGCGACAGCGCCTCGTCGATGGTCTGCGGCTTGCCGAGCAGGCCAAGATCCGTTCCGACGAGCTTCATGGCGCCCTTGACGATCTTGCCGGTCTCCTCGTCGACGACGGCAAGACGGTAGGCGCGGGCGCCGGAGACGTTCACCACGCGCAGTCGGTACGCGCGTGCCTCCACGTCGAGGTAGGGCCACACCACTCCGTTGACCATGGTGAAGGGGTTGAGGCTCGCCAGCGCCGGAGGAATGGTGTCCGGCTCGGGTGCTCCCTCGCCGGGGATGATCCGCTTGGCCAGGATCTGTCCGGTGAGTCGCCCCCTCTCGTCCGTCTCGAAGTTGACGTCCTGGATCATGAGGGGGATCTCGTACTTCCCTCGGGGGAGACGCAGCCGCTCCTCTTCCTCGTCGCGCACCAGGTAGTTGCCGATCAGTCCGGCAGCCACGTTCAGGGCTGTCACTGCCATGGCGTGGTCGTGGTAGAAGAGGTGCGCCGCTGCCTGGTCGTTGGCGAGTTCGCCCAACTGCGAGTTCCCGGGAGTCACTCCGAACTCCGCCGCACCGTCGTTGAGGGCGTTCTGGTGGCCGCCGTGTACGTGGACCGATGTCCAGGCGGTCAGGCTGTCGATCTCCGGCCTGGGGAACCCGCCCTCCGACCCGGGGCGGTTGTACGGCAGGAGGCCCGGCCCGGGGCCCTCGGGGTGCACCCACACGGCCTTGACGGGAGTAGTGCCGCTCAGTCTGTTGTTCCAGGAGACGCGTGCCTTGCGCTTGCTGCGCACTTCGATGGTCGGGCCGGGGAAGTGGCCGTCATAGGTCCACAGTCGAGTCGCCGGCATCTGCGAGTGCAGGCGCTGATACGTGTCGACCAGGTCGATGTCCAGGATGTCGCTGGAGTGGGGACGCAGCGTCGGAGGAACCCGCAACCGGTCCTTGAAGGGGGTCAGGCGCGAATGGGTCGGCTTGCTGACCCCGTCCAGGGTCTCGGCGGGCACCTTCTGCGCCGTCGCACTGTTGCTGTTGACGAGCGCGGCGCCGCCGACGGCGATGGCGGCTGTGGTGATGCCCGCTATGCCGAGGACTGATCGCCTGGAGTGTTCTGCCATGGAATATGTGTCCTGGTTCTGGGATGTGTTGGGCGGGTGAACCCGGCGCGACCGTTTCGGCCTGCGGCTATGGGCGGTTGCTGATAGGTGGCGGCGCTGCCTTGATCAGGTGCGCCAACTGTGGTCGGAGTGGGTCGAGGAGGGCGGCGTGATACCGCGGGAGCGGGCTGTTGCCGGGGCTGGGTGCGCGGTTTGCGGAGGCACCCCGCGGCCGAGGCAGTTGCTACGTTGCTGTGTCCGTCCGCGTGCGCAGGATGACGCCGACCGCCACGTCGACGACGAGGAAGCCCAGCAGGGTGACCCCCAGAACGGGCAGGGCCCAACCCACAGCGGCCACGACCGGCACGCCTGTCAGCAGCAGCGGCAGGGGCACTTGCCGCCACGCGCCGCGCGCCGGTGCTCGGCCAAGCCGTCTGGTACGGGTGGGTCGGCGCTGCCACCACATCCGGTAGCCCCAGAGGAGCACGAAGACGAGACCGAGTGCGATCAGAGCGAGCACGATCTGGTTGGCGACACCGAACAGCCGGCCCATGTGGGCTTGCACGCCGAGTTTGCTGAGTTTGGCTGACACGGGGTAGTCGGCCCACCGGCTTTCGGAGGTGACCTGCCCAGTGACGGCATCCACGGCGACCCGGTCGTAGTGCACCGGCCACTGCGGGTCGTCCTGGGCGACCGTCCAGGCGTTCGCCTCGTCAACGGGCGGAGTGACCTCCACCTTGCCGCTCAGGCCGACGGCACGGGCCGCGGCAAGCGCCGAGTCGAAGTGAGCGGGGTTCACCGGCACTTCCGCACCTGATGCGCCGTGCCCGGCATGTTCCGCGTGATCGCCCTCCTCTGCTCGAGCGTCACCCGGCAGTGTCGTCACCAGTGCCGGAGGACGGCCGCCGGTCGCGTCGAGGAAGTCTCCGAATCGATCCCCGGCGTAGTGGGACCATGTCAGGCCGGTGGCACTGAGGCAGAACAGCCCGATGGCGAGCCATACTCCGGTGGCTGCGTGCAAACTGCGCGTGCGCCGAACTCCGCGAGCGCCGTGGTCGGGCAGCAAGATTCCCCGTGCGGATCCGGTCCGCCGTCCACGGGCGCGTCCCAGCCACAGGAGCAGACCCCCGGCGACGATCACCCACAGCCAGCTCGCCGCGGTTTCGGAGTAGAGCCGGCCTGCCTCACCGAGGTGGAGGTTGCGATGCAGATCGTCCAGCCAAGTGGTGAGAGGCGTCGATCCGTACCAGGTGGTAAGTTCTCCCTGCACCTCAGCGGTGTAGGGGTCGACGAAGACCGTACGTTGCTTCTCGCCCAGTTCCGGAACGGACAGCACCACTCGTGTGGTGTCCTCTGGGCCGGACGGGGTGACGACCGAGGACAAGGTGCCGTCAGGATGGGCTTCCCGGGCGGCGATGATCTGGTCGCCCAGCGGTCGCGGCGTCGTACCCACCTCTTCGACGCGGAGCTGCTCGTCGTAGACGAGTCGGTCGAGTTGTGGTGTGAAGGTGTAGGCAAGCCCTGTGAGCGCTGCCACGAGCAGCAGGGGTGCAACGAATACGCCGGCGTAGAAGTGCAGTCGGACGAGGAGTGCCCGTGCTCCCTTCCACGAACGACGTGGGCGGGGAGGCTGCCCGTCTCCTGAGGGGAGCGGAGTATTACTGGCCGGGTCGGTGCTGTCGGCGATGGCCGCCACAGGTTGATGCGCGTAGCTTTGTGGCACGTGTTCTTGCGCGGAAGGCATGCGTGGATTTCCAGTTCGGCGCACGTCGCGCTGGAGCGCGGTCGCTGCGCGATGTCAACGATTTGGCGCCTCGTCAAGCGATAGGGCGCGGCACGGGCGAGGCAGTTGTGGTGCCGGGCTGCCACGTGTGTGTGAGATGGATCGGGTGTGAGATGGGTCGGATGTGAGACAACTCTGTTCGTCGCCGGGGGTGGTGGCGAGCACCCAGGCTGAGGCTTCACACACGGCAGCCATCGGGAAGCAGTACGAACATAGACACGTATCTGGCCACCCTGGTCGAGGGATGTCCAGATTCAGCACGTTGCACATGCTGCGAGCGCTCAGGCGGAACATCAGCGTGCCGATCTCCGACGTGCTGACTCGATCATCACCATGAATACTTGACATGTCAAGCAGGTGACGCGTCGGCAGGACGTGCCACTGAGTGCGGGTACTCTTCCCCTCTGATGGGCAAGCGGCGCCAGGTGCGCCGGGCCGTGGCGCGACACACGGCCGCAACCCTTCTCCCTCACCCGTGGGGTATACGCCTGAGGGTGTGCGTCGGCATATGTAAAACTGGATATGATTTTATCCTGATAACGACCGCCGCAACGTGGTCATTGGCTGTGACCGAGCCGCCGCGGTGTATTCCACGGCACCGGTGCGGCCGAGGGCTTGTCGCTCGCAGAACTGGAGGGCAAATCTGATGACGACCTCGTGGTGCGGCCGCGCTGTACGAAGCCGATCCCGAGAAGGCGCGGATTTCTCACGACCAGACTCTCGGGCTGTTTGTGAGGTCATGCCGCGCTTCCGGCCCCGGAGTCCGCTCGGGTGCGTACCCCACACGTATCCGCCGCCGTCGCCGTGATCGTGACAAGCGGAGCGGTAGCGGCCGCGTGCTTGAACTCGATACCGGGCACCCTGGTAGAAGCGCCACCCCTGCGCAGCGCCTACGGGTCGGGGTCGTTCGACGACCTTCGGGATTGTTGCTGTGAGTGGTGCTGCGGCCTGCCGTGTTCCCGCCGCTGTAGGCGGCCCGTTCGCGCTGCGTCGGCTCGGTGCGAGCGACGAAGGGCAGAGACGTCAGGCGTCGCTCATCGACGCGCTGGCAGCCTTCGGAGCAGCGGGCACGATGAGTGCGTACAGAACTGAGCGGTTCTGCTTGTCGCGCCTGACCTTGCCCTTGGCGACGAGGGATTCCAACGTGTTACGTACGACCTGGGGCGTCGACGCCCGTCCCGGATGCTTCTCCAGCAGCTCGTCCCGTAGTTCCTTCGCATGCCGCGGTTCGTCGTACTCGCCGAGCAGTTCGGTCAGGATGTCCCCCAGGAGAGGCTGACCGGACCTGTTCCGCACCCCGGCATCGGCGCCCTGCTCGCTGCCTCGCCCACCAGCGATCTCCTGCCGCTGCTCAGTGGAACCAGCATGACGTTTCGCGAGCGCCAGGATGTCGACCAGCAGGGCTTCCTCCTGCTGCAGGGCCTTGATCCTCGCTGCCAACTCCCCCTGCAGACAGCGGTTTTCCTCCAAGTCTGCTGCGGCCTGCTCGACGTACCGCGCCCTGAGTGAGGCGGCTGATTGATGGGGCACAACCGGTACTCCCTTGAAATCGATGATGCACGGCATCGTATCCAGGCTGCATACCAACGCGGAGGTTCCGACGATCCAGCCCCGGGGGCAGCGGCTGCTCGCGTCAGCTCTCCTCAGACGAGCTGTCTACGAGCCTGAGGGCCAAACAGTGTCAGGGCCGGTGCCGATGGCACCGGCCGAGCGAAGCGAACGCCCGAGGTCTCCGGTGAGGATGCGCTTGTGTCGCCATCTGTACCCGGCCGAAGCCCGGGTGGGCGGTCGCTGCCGCACCGTCGGGAACGGCCGCGGCCTCTCCCCGTGCCGCCTGCGGGGATCGAGCGATGGCCGGCCATGGAGTGGGCACTCCAGGAGGCCCCCGCCATCGGCACTCGCAGGTGCGGCGACTTGACTCTGCGCTCGGACGCCGGGTCCGGACGGGCAACCGTCGGCCCGAGCGCAGAGCCATGAAGTGTCAGGTGTCGCCGACCGACGCGGTGACGGCCTTCCGGACATGGGACTCAGCGAGTGTGTACAGGACCGACCGCTTCTGCTTGTAACGCCTGATCTTCCCCTTGGCGACCAACGACTCCAACGTATTCCGTACGACCTGGGGCGTGGGCGTCCTCCCAGGATGCTTCTCCAGCAGTTCGTCCCGTAGTTCCTTCGCATGCCGCGGTTCGTCATGACTGCTGAGCAGTTCCGCCAAGATGTCACCGAGCGGAGGTCGACGATTCCTGCTCACCGCGCTGGAGCCAGAGGTGCCTCCGCCACTTCTCCGCTTGGTGGGTGCATGGTCGGGGGACTCGCCGACGCCGGCGGGCATGTCCTCACTCACCGCCTCCTGCCGAGGAGCTGCGACTTCTGTGTCCGCCCTCTCCCGGTGTGGTGACGCGTCCGAGGAATCCACATAACGCTCCGCAAGAGTCAGGATGTCGACGAGCAAGGCCTCCTCCTGCTTCAGCACCCTTATCTTTTCTGCCAGTTCCCCTTGCAGGCGACGGTTCTTCTCCAGGTCCGACGCGGCCTGCTCGACGTACCGCGATCGGAGCGAGGCGGCTGATTGGCTGGGCACAACCGGTCACTCCCTTGATATCGATGATGCCTCGCATCGTAGCGAGGCTGGTCGACTTCGCGGATGCCCCGGGCAGGCCTGGGTGGCCGGGGTTGCATCCGTCAGCCCGGTCAAGCAGCAGTAGATCGGCGTCAAGGCGTGTAGCAGTACTCGACGTGCTGACTGCCGGCCACCGCGCCCCGGCCGGAGTGGTCGAAGTCGTGTGGTTGCCCGGTCAGGCCGGCCGCGGTGTAAATGCAGTCGCCGGCGGAGAAACGTAGCTGCATCCGCGCGCCGTAGGCAGCGCCAGAGCCTTTGACGTGGACGCGACTGTCGGGCATTCTCGCGACTGACTTCCCGCGGTGGCGCAAGGACCGCTCGCCGCCGCGTCGCCGCCACGGTCGACGTAGACCTCGGCTCCGTCCGCGGCGGAGTGCGCTTCCACGCGACGCGAACGATCCGCGGCACGGTGCGCCGAGAAGCGCGGGTATCGACACCGGCCATCATTGTGCGTATATACTCCCAAAGGTTCGAACATTGACGCAACAAGCAAAGTGGCGGCACCGTTCGCCATCGCCGGTCGAAATAGAATTGCGTACGGCGCGGTGACAGGATCGATGCCATGCAGCCATAGCAGAGGACACCCGGAGATCGAATGACGACGCCACTCGATCACTACTTCGACGCGTTGAACCGAGCCGACAGCGATGGGTCCAGCATGGGTCACGTGTTCGAGATGTTGGCGGAGAACGTCTTGATCATGCACTGTGGAGAGTTCGTGCAGGGCAAGGAGCGAGCAGTTGCGTTCCTGCAACGAAAAGCGAGAAAGAGCGGGAGCGGCACGTACTCGTGCTGGGCCTCGGTGGGGGATCGGGGCGCCATCGCCGGTCAGTGGCGCGAAGAACGGCTCGACCTGCGAGACGGGCGATCCTTCGCCTGCGGTCAAGTCGTGACAATTCTGGACATATATGGTCGAATCTCTTACCTCAACCTCTCCCTCACCAGTGCCTCGAACCGAGCCAGGCTGCTCGCGGCCAAGCACATGCAGGTCTGGACAATCCCGGACCCATGTGCACGCGGCGTCGCGATGGAGGGCATCTACGCCCACGACATCACTTTCATGGAACCTGAACCCGACCGCGTCCTTCAAGGGCGGGAGGAGTTGAACCACTACATCGACGCCGCGCAAAACAGGACTCCGCTTTCGGGTATGGAGGTGGGTGATTGCTATCAGAATGAGAATACGGTTCTCTTTCAGTGGACCGCGATCCTCCCGGACGACAGCACTGCTACCGGATGGGAAGTTCTCTATACATCCGGAGACCTGATCGAGAGGGTCGTCGTCTTCAGCCCGGACCACGAACTGGTCGCAGGGGCCACCCGCGTCAACTGAGCTCTTTGAGCGCTGCCGCTCCAGAGTGAGCACGGCCGCCGGTTGTCGGTTGGCTGGGTCGGGGGTGAGGTCATGGCCGGGCGGGCGTGTGAGGGGTGTTGTCACCCATGGGCGGGCTTCGATGCAGGCGCGGTCGGCGATGATCGGGATGGCCTGGTGTTCACAGATCCTGATGATGTGGTGGGCGCGGGCCGCAGTGAGATCGTGCGCGGGGGCGGGCGTCGTCGGCGGGAGCGACAGCTGCCGTCCGGCGGGTGGGTCACCATCTGCACGTTCACCGCGTGTCGGTGGTGCTTGTGTGAGATGTCGGCCCGGCTGTCGCCGGCCCGATCGTACGTTGCCGGAGTGCCGTCGAGCAGGAAGTAGTCCGGGTCCGCCTTGCGCAGAGCATGCAGCAGGCCGTGAGCTCGGTCGGCGGGGAGGTCGTCGACGGCTGTCGTGTAGGAGTGGCGGTGCGTGTGGGCGGTGGACGCACCCTTCACTCAGCCCGTTTACAACGACGTCCCGTCGGAACCGAAGACGACGACCTCATCGATCAGATCTCCGTTGAGACGGAGCACCTCCGACCCGACCACTGTCATGGCGCCTGAAAAGGCAAAACTCCCCACCCAGTGGATGTAATTTCTGTTCTGGGAATGCACGACAACACGACCACCCAGGTGCGGAGCCTTACGCTGCACGGCATCGACGTAATCGTTGAGGGCATCACGGCCCACGAAAACGTTGTCCGGCTCCATGAACCTGACGTGCTCGGTGTAGATGCCCTCCATCGCTTCGGCGCGCTCGCCCGGATCCACGATCATCCAGACTTCCAGGTGTTTGGCGATGATTACCCGGGCTCGATCAGATCCATCGGTGAGGGTGAGGTGGAGACGGGAGATTCGCCCGTCGGGGGCCAACGCTACCTTGATGCCGCCGCTGCCCCTGCATGCCCTGCCCAGGGGGTCCTGCCCCTCCTGCCTCCAGCGTCCACTGAGGGAGCCGCCGGCTTCTGGGGGCGCGGTGGTCCAATGCAGCGCGACTTCCGCCCAGTTGGCCGCATGTGCTCGATGCAGGTCGATGATCTCCCCCCAGCCTCGGGCCATCTCTCCGCTGTGCGTCACCACCGCATCCTCGGTGAAGATGTCGGCCAGCGCGTCAAGCGCGGACCCGGCAATGTGCGCCGAGTCCACGATCTGGAAGTAGTGATCAAGTGGCGTCGTCATGCTGGAGCGTCCAAGTGCTGGTTGAGGCGCAGAGCTGTTCGTTGAGGTAGGTGTGGCCACGACTGAGGTCGCCTTCGATCGCGGCGTTGAGCCCCGGCTCGCGGACAGCGGGATGAGGTGACCGGCTCCGCGGTGAGCCAAGGGGTGTGGCGACGGAACGGACGGCCGAGTGGTCACCGTGTAGGGGAATGTATTCATTAGCTATTGATAATGTCAATGTGGTCCCCGAGTGACAGAACGTGAGGCCCGGTCCATCAGAGAGTGGTGGGCGTCCCTCCGTGTGTGCGTCAGGAGATGCCACTTGACGGTCTAAATCTGGAGTCTTACCATCCAGATATGGCAATGGGTGATGGTCTCGCGCTGCGGTTTGAGGCAGCGGAGCACGTCGCCGTGCGGTAAGAGGCGGCGCCATGTGCTCGCGTCAGACTTGGTCTGACTCCCGTTGCACCTGTTGCGGATCAGAATCTGGATAGACATCATCCAGAAATGCGGGGGGCCGTGCTGTAAGAAGCATGAGGAAGGAGTTCGACATGATCGAAGACAACCAGGGCCAGCCGAGCGAACTCGACCAGATCCCCGACCGCGACCCCGAGGAGACGGCCGAGTGGGCGGAGTCCGTCGACGGCGTCGTCGCGGCCGCCGGCCCAGGCCGAGCCACGTACCTCATACGACGCACCCTCGAACAGGCCGAGCGTGCCGGCTTGCTCCTGCCCGGGCTTCTGGAGAGCGACTACGTCAACAGCATTCCCACGGCCGCCGAACCGTCCTTCCCGGGCGACGAGGCGATCGAGCGGCGCATCACCGCGTGGAACCGCTGGAACGCCGCTGCGATGGTGACCCGCGGAAGCCGTTACGGGCTCGGCGGCCACATCGCGACCTACGCGTCGGCCGCATGGCTCTACGAGACCGGCTTCAACCACTTCTTCCGCGGCAAGGACGCGGACGGCTCTGGCGACCAGCTCTTCCTCCAGGGCCATGCCTCGCCCGGCATCTACGCCCGAGCGTTTCTGGACGGCAGACTCACCGCGGCGCAACTCGACCGCTTCCGGCAGGAACCGGACGGTGATGGCCTGCCCTCCTACCCACACCCCCGTCGGCTGCCGTGGCTGTGGGAGTTCCCCACCGTGTCCATGGGCCTGGGTCCGCTGTCCGCCGTTCACCAGGCACGATTCAACCGCTACCTGCATCACCGCGGCATCAAGGACACGTCAGCCTCGCATGTCTGGGCATTCCTCGGTGACGGTGAGATGGACGAACCGGAGTCGACTGCCGCTCTGGCCCTCGCGGGACGGGACCGACTCGACAACCTCACCTTCGTCGTCAACTGCAACCTTCAGCGACTCGACGGACCGGTGCGAGCCAACCACAAGATCGTCCAGGAGCTGGAAGCCCAGTTCCGCGCCGCGGGCTGGCACGTCGTGAAAGCGCTGTGGGGCACCGCCTGGGACGATGTCCTCGCCCTGGACACCACCGGTGCGCTCCTGAGGCGGCTGCGCGCTGTGCCCGACGGGCAGTTCCAGACGTACGCCACCCGAGACGCCGCCTACATCCGGCGGCACTTCTTCGAAGGTGATCCGGCGCTGGCCGACATGGCGAAGGTGCTGACCGACGCACAGATCATCGACTGCTTCCACACCTCGCGTGCCGGCCACGAGCCGCGCAAGGTCCACGCCGCGTACGACGCGGCGATGCGGCACCACGGCGCGCCGACGGTGGTGCTCGCCCAGACCGTCAAGGGCCACACACTCGGCGACTCGTTCGCGTCACGCAACGCCAACCACCAGATGAAGAAGCTCACGGGCAGGGAGGCTCGCGCGCTGCGTGACCTGCTCGACCTTCCGATCCCGGACGGCGAGCTCGACACCGAGCTGATGCCCTACGCCCACCCGGGTACCGAATCTCCCGAGGTGCGCTATCTCCACGAGCGCCGGGCGGCACTGGGCGGTCCCGCTCCCGTCCGCAGGTTCCTCCCCGTAGCCCTGCCCTCCCCGAGTGACAAGCCCTTCACGGCGGCGGCAAAGGGCTCCCAGAACCAGGAAGTCGCAACGACCACGGCTCTGGTGCGTCTCGTGAAGGACCTGATGCGGGAACCGGACACCGGACGGCGATGGGTGCCCATCATCCCGGACGAGGCCCGCACCTTCGGTATGGAGTCGTACTTCCCCGCCTTCGGGATCTACTCCCCGGTCGGCCAGAACTACGAGGCCGTCGACCGCGACCAATTGCTGCACTACAAGGAGGCTCGGGACGGCCAGGTCCTCAACGAGGGCATCACCGAGGCCGGCTCCATGGCTTCCTTCACGGCCGCCGCCACGTCCTATGCGACGCACGGCGAACCAATGATCCCCTTCTACATCTTCTACGCCATGTTCGGCTGGCAGCGCACGGCCGACCAGATGTGGGCACTGGCCGACCAACTCGGCCGCGGATTCCTCGTAGGGGCCACTGCCGGCCGCACCACCATGACCGGCGAGGGCCTGCAGCACGGTGACGGCCACTCACACCTCATCGCTTCCACGAACCCGGCAGCCGTCGCCTACGACCCCGCCTTCGCCTACGAGATCGCCACCATCGTCCGGGAGGGGCTGCGGCGCATGTACGGGGCGGACCCTGAAGATGTCTTCTACTACCTCACCGTCTACAACGAGCCCAGGATCCAACCCCCGATGCCACGCGAACCCGGCGTGGAAGAAGGCATCATCAAGGGGCTGTATCGCTTCCGGAAGGCCGAGTCGCACCATCCGGCCGACGCCCCGCGTCTGCAACTCCTGGCCTCCGGCACCGCAATCCACTGGGTACTGGAAGCCCAGCGGCTGCTCGCCGAGGAGTGGGGCGTGGCCGCCGACATTTGGTCAGCCACGTCTTGGAGCGAGCTGCGGCGCGATGCCCTGGAATGTGACACCGCTCGGCTGCGAGGAGAGGAGCGCACGCCGTACGTCACACGGGCACTGGCCGGCGCCCCGGGTCCGGTGCTCGCGGTCAGTGACTGGATGCGAACGGTTCCGGACCAGATCAGCCAGTGGGTGCCGCAGCCGTGGCATTCGCTGGGCACGGACGGATTCGGGCTGTCCGGCACCAGGGAAGCAGTGCGCCGCCACTTCGGAGTCGACCCCGAATCGATCGTGATTGCGGCGCTTGTCGCTCTCGCTGCCGACGGTCAGGTCAAGCCGGACACTGTACGGGAAGCGCGAGCACGGTACGGGCGTGACCAGGAGACACCAGCTGGCGCGTGAGACGGATGAGTGGCATGTTCCGTCTGAGGCCGAAGGCCTTCCTTGCCGAATCGAGGACGCTCCCCGGAGCGCCATTCTTGGCACTTGAACGAACAAGCTGTCCTGCCTTCGCAGGCAGGACCAGGCCGGGCGTTGAGGAGTACATGAGCAACGCGGACGATCGCCGTTCGTGGGACACGTCTCCGGACCGAGGTCGGCGCCCGGACTGGTCCACTTGGAGGCCTATTACACTGTGCCCATGACTGACGATGCCGAGACGATCGAGCCCCTTCACCCCCACGAGGAGGAATTCCTGCGGGCTCTGGGGCGGGTGATGAGTCTCCTGCCTCGTGTCGTCGATGCCGAAATGCTGGCGGAGCAGGAAATAAACGGTAATGAGTACATGACGCTCGTCCATCTGTCGGAGGCGCCGGACAATCAGTTGCGGATGAGTGAGCTGGCATCCATGTGCGGCCTGTCGCTGAGTGGCATGACGAGAGTGGTGCAGCGCTTGGAGCGCCAGAGGCTCGTGCTGCGCGTCAAATGCCCCGACGATGGCCGGGCTTGGCTCGCCGTGCTGACCGGCTCGGGATGGACGCGCCTCAGGCAGGCGTGGCCGTCGAACCTCGCCAGCATGCGACGACATGTCTTCTCGCGCCTGGAGGGGTGCGACCTCGAAGCTGCGACAGTAGTGCTGGAGCGCATAGCCCCTAAACCCTGATCGGCATCCTGATGTGCTGCGCCGCCATCCGCTGGGCGGCATGGTCCCTCGCGCAGCGCCGGCCGTTGGCGAAGATCGCGGCCGCGGCCGACGACGTCAGGCAACGTGGGTGTCTGCTGTTGCCGCGTGTGATCTGCCGCAGACAGCGCCAACTGGTTCGGCGTGCCGTGGGGGAGCACCTTGTCTGTACGCGTTACCCGGGACGCCAGAAGCATCCAGCACGTGAAGTGTCGCGGGTCACTCGCGTCCCTGAGCAGTCCCGCTCGGCCGATCGGGGGGTTCCACAAGACGTAGCACGGCAGCCGGTGTGACCGCGGCGGTACCGAAGGTCGTCGCGTCGACGGCCTCGAAGCTTCGGTCGCGCTTTGACCAGAGCGCCAGAAACTTGGACCTCGGGCCCAGTGATCCGGGAGCTCAAGAGTGTCGCCACCGACCAGCATCCGCACCCCCACCCGGGCCTGCAGTGGCGGTCCCGATCGAGCGTCTGCATGCGACCAGTCCGGCATGGCAGCAGAGCGCACACGTATGACACCGGTCCTCCGACCGGTGCAACACGCGCTGCGGTCAGCGACATTCGAGTGAGTGCCGGCACAGCGACCGGCCCGGCCCTGCCCGGCCCGCCCCGAGCGGTGAGGGCGGGTGCGCCGCCGCGGTCATTGGCTGAGTCGCAGTTTGAGCGGCGGTCGGTCACGGTATGGACAGCTCCACACCCCCCCCATACACACAGAGGACGACCCCGTGGATCTGAAGCTCGAAGTGCTCGTCCTGCCCGTCTCTGATACGGATCGGGCCAAAGCCTTCTACGAAAAGCTTGGCTTCCGGCTGGACCTCGACACCGGTCCCGGCAACGGCTTCCGGGGCGTGCACTTCACCCCACCCGGCTCAGGATGTTCGATCATGTTCGGCGAAGGGATGACCGCCGCCGAGCCCGGTTCAGTGCAGGGCCTGTACCTCATCGTCTCCGACATCGACGCGGCTCGCGCCGGGCTCGCGGACCGGGGAATCGACATCAGCGACGTATTCCACGACGCCAACGGCGTGCTGTTCCACGGCCACGAGGGCGGAGACGTCACTCATTCCCTGCCGGGCCAGGAACGGCTGGCTGGCCGGCATCCGGAGGGCAATACCTACTCCTCCTACGCTTCCTTCGCCGACCCGGACGGCAACGGATGGGTCCTGCAGGAGATCACGGAACGGTTCCCTGGCCGCTGACTGCCGCCACCGGCAAGGCATCGCACAGTGGTTCTCGGCTCAGCCCTGGGGACTTGAATCCTGATCCTGTGGACGCCTACGTCACCCACAGGACTCCAGCCGTCAGGAAGTGGCTGACTGTCCATCCATGCTTCCACCGGCACTTCTCGCCGACCGGGGCACCCTGGCTGCACCTGGTCGAGCGCTCGTCCACCGAGCCGACCTGCATGATTCTGCGCCGCGGTGTCCACCGGTCCGTGCAGGCTCTGGAACCAGAGATCCGCACCTGCCCGGCAGACTGGAACGACCACCCCAGCCCCTTGCTCTGGACCAGGAGCGCCGACCAGATCCTCGACAAGGTCGCCGCATACTGCCGACAATCCATGACTCAGGACACTGGGGTCCGTCGTCGAACGGATCTTGCCGTAGCACGAACGACCGGGGTGTGACCGCCGCCTCTTAGGACGTGGCACTCCCCAAAGGCGATGCACGCGGCGTTCGGGGACCGGCTGTCGGGGCGATCGCCGACCACGGGCGCACGAGACGAGCCGCGTGCCGGTTGACCGTCCAGCGCACCGGTCCCGGTGTCGGCATGGTTGCGAATCGATGGGCGCGACTTGCGTGGGTGGTTCTCGCCCAGACACTGAGGTCGCGATTCAACCGGTGACGGTGACCTGCTTCGCCGACCGAGCCCCTTTGCGCGGTCTCGGCCGCGTGCCGGATCCGGACGCGGCTCCCCTTTTGCGAGGGAGCCGACCGATGCGCTCGGACGGCTCTGGCGATCTTCCCTCCTCTGTTGCGGCGAATCGCAGTCGGGAGGATCGTGGGATAGGCGCTCGGACGGATCGGCGGTCGGTCCTTCGTCTCTGCCCACTGGATGCCGGCTCTCCCGCTCCGAGGGAGGGCCGCACCATGACGCAGCTCGGTTTGCCGGAAACGATCGGTACGTGCCTTTTCGACCTGGACGGTGTCATCACCAGGACCGCCGCGGTGCATCAGGCCGCCTGGCGGGAGGCCTTCGACACCTTCCTGCGCCGACGGAACGGAGCCGACTTCGGGTCGTTCGAAATGAGTGACTACACCGAGTACGTGGACGGCAGACCGCGCGCGGACGGCGTACGGAGCTTCCTCGCCTCCAGCGGTGTCGAGATCCCGGAGGGCCTCCCCGGCGACAGCGCGCAGCAGGACACGGTCCGTGGCCTGGGCCGCCGCAAGAACGAACTGCTGTTGGAGAAGATCCGCCATGAGGGCGTGGAGCCGTATCCCACCACCCTGCGCTACATCGGCGAGGTGAGGCGGCTCGGACTGAAGACCGCTGTGGTGTCCTCCAGCGCCAACTGCCGCGAAGTGCTGCGATCGATACGGGCGCAGGACCTGTCCGACGTCCGCATCGACGGGCTCGTCGGCGCGGAAGGGGGACTGCCCGGGAAACCGCATTCCGACATGTTTCTGGCAGCCACGACCTCGGCTCCACGGCCTCGACCTCGGCCGTCTTCGAGGATGCGCTCTCGGGCATCGATGCCGCCCGGGCGGGCCGCTTCGGATTCGCCGTCGGTGTCGACCGGGCGGGTCAGGGGGACGCCATGCGCGCCCACGGCGCGGACGTCGTCGTGCGGGACCTCTCGGAACTGGTGGATTGGGAATGATCACTGAGTCCTGCTTCTCCGTGGACCGCTGGAGTCTGAAGGAGACACCGCTCAAACTGGAGTTGCTGCCGCAGAGCGAATCGGTGTTCGCGCTCTCCAACGGTCACCTCGGCTGGCGGGGAAACCTCGACGAGGGCGAGCCGCACGGGATACCCGGCTCCTACCTCAACGGGTTCTACGAGGCACACGCCCTGCCGTACGCGGAAGGAGGATACGGCTATCCGGAGTCCGGTCAGACAGCGATCAACGTCACGAACGGCAAGGTGATCCGGCTGCTCGTCGGTGACGAGCCGTTCGACCTGCGCTACGGCAGGCTCCACAGCCACGAGCGCACACTGGACCTGCGTGCCGGTCTGTTGTGCCGCCACTGCGAATGGACCTCGCCCGCCGGCTCCACGGTGCGTGTGCATTCCACCAGGCTGGTCTCCTTCACTCAGCGTGCGGTCGCAGCTGTCGCCTACGAGGTCGAGGCCGTCGACGCCCCCGTGCGCGTCGTCGTCCAGTCGGAACTCATCGCCAACGAACAACTGCCGGCGGTCTCGGGTGATCCACGCGCAGCCGCGAGCCTGGAGTCGCCGCTCGAGTCCGAGGAGCACCGCGCGTCGGGCAACCGGCTGCTGCTGGTCCATTCCACGCGCCGCAGCAAGCTCCGAGTGGCGACGGCGGCCGACCACACCGTCGACGGACCCGCCGGGACACGAACCAGCGGCGAGAGTACCGCAGATGTCGCACGCCTGACCGTCACGTCGCAGCTGGCGGCCGGAGAGAGACTGCGGATCGAAAAGATCGTCGCCTACGGCTGGTCGGGCATGCGGTCGCTTCCGGCAGTGCGGGACCAGGTCGAAGCGGCGCTCGCGGCGGCGAGCAGCACGCGCTGGGAGGGCCTGGCAGAGGAACAGCGGACCTACCTGGAGCACTTCTGGGCACGGGCCGACGTCGAGGTCGACGGCGATGACGAGTTGCAGCAGGCCGTTCGTTTCGCCTTGTTCCATGTGCTGCAGGCCGGCGCGCGTGCCGAGCGGCGCGCCATCCCCGGCAAAGGACTCACGGGCACGGGGTACGACGGTCACACCTTCTGGGACACGGAGACCTTTGTGCTGCCGCTGCTCACGTACATCGCGCCCGGCGCTGTCGCTGAAGCGCTGCGATGGCGGCAGAACACGCTGCCTGCAGCGCGCGACCGTGCACGCCAACTCGGACTCAGCGGGGTCGCGTTTCCCTGGAGGACCATCGACGGCTCGGAATGCAGCGCCTATTGGCCGGCCGGTACTGCTGCCTTCCATATCAACGCCGACATCGCCGATTCGGTCGTACGTTATGTCTCTGCGACAGGCGACGAGGATTTCGCCCGCCACAGCGGTGTGGAACTGCTCGTGGAGACCGCCCGGCTCTGGATGTCGTTGGGCCATCACGACCGGCGAGGGGCATTCCATATCGACGGCGTCACCGGACCGGACGAGTACAGCGCGATCGTCAACGACAACATTTACACCAACCTCATGGCGGCGCGGAATCTTCGCGGGGCCGCCGACGCCGTCGACCGATACCCCCAAGAAGCGGCGGCGCTGGGCGCGGACGAACGGGAGGCCGCGTCATGGCGTGCCGCCGCAGAGTCGGTGCACATCCCCTACAACGACGACCTGGAAGTGCATGAACAGCACGCCGGCTTTACCGAACGCCAGCCGTGGGACTTCGCCGCCACTCGCCCTGACCAGTACCCTCTGATGCTCAACTTCCCCTACTTCGACATCTACCGGAAACAGGTGGTCAAGCAGGCGGACCTGGTACTGGCCATGTACATGTGCGGCGACTGCTTCGACATGGAGCACAAATCGCGCAATTTCGAATATTACGAGTCCTTCACCGTGCGTGACTCCTCCCTCTCCGCCTGCTGCCAGGCCGTCGTCGCAGCGGAGGTGGGCAACGAGCGTATGGCTTACGAGTACGCCGTCGAAGCAGCCTTCATAGATCTCAACGACCTTCACATGAACACTCGGGACGGCCTGCACATCGCGTCGCTGGCGGGCACGTGGATGGCTCTGGTCGGCGGTTTCGGAGGCATGCGGCACAACGAGGACACCCTGACGTTCGTACCCAGGCTTCCCGAAAAGCTCAGCCGCCTGGCATTCCACATCAACATCTGGGGCCGCTGCCTGCGGGTGGAGATCACAGACGAAGACGCAACGTACCTTCTGCTCGCAGGAGAGCCGATGCCGATCTGCCACCACGGCCAAGTGGTCATGCTCGCACCCGGCTCGCCCAGGCGGTGCCCGATACCCGACGCACCTGTCCCCCCGTCGCCGGACCGGCCGCCGAACTGCCGACCTGGGCGGGGCAGCCCCCGACGGGAGTGACGGTGGTCCCCGGCCGGTGCCCGGTTCCACGACACGTACCGGCGTCCCTGTCTGATCCCTGCCTGGGCCGGCGCCTCCCTGGGGGCGGCCGGCCTTCCCACAGGACTCAGGACGGCTCATTCCGCCGACCGTCCTGCTCGGCACTGGGGAAGCGCGGCTGATAGCTGCGGGATACCTCGTGCACCTTACGGAGGCCGAGAAAGCCGAGGACGACCGCGCTCAGGATGGCCGTGGCGGCGGCGACCAGGATGCGCAGGATGTCCCCGGCGCCGACGGCCGCGCAGGCCACCGCGGCCAACACGCCGGTGACGACGGAGTTGATGACGCCGATGACTACGGGTGAGCCGGACAGCCAGTGCGTCACCCCGATCCGTCGGCGGAAGCTGTAGGTCGTCCAGATCCCTGGCGGGTCGTCGTGATGGCTCGCGATGAAGTACGGCTCGAGCTCCGGTGCGAGCTCGACGTATGCGTGCCGCAGCCGGTTCATGCCGATGATCAGCCAGGTGTCCTCGATGTCGGCCTCGATCAGCCGGAAGTACGTCCCGGTCCCGACGAGCAGGACGACCGGCAGCACCAGCAAGGCGAACGTCGTGAACCCGGACCCGAAGCGGGTTGCGTTGGCCACCAGCGACAGCGCCACCACCGCGGCCGACAGCACCGTCAGATACGTCCCAGTCCGGCTGAAGATCTCCTGCCACGTCATGCTTCGAGTCGACAGCAGACTCCAGTGTTCAGCCGCCAGAAATTGCGCATGCGGCTTCCCGGCATCAACACTTCTGAGCTCTCTCATCCCCCGAGTGTGACCGCAGTGGTCGACGAGTTCGGAAAGGCCCGCCGGTGGTGTGAGAGGTCCTGAAGCCATGTAGTCCCGAGGTGGCGCCGCCAAATGAGCGCGCAGCCCAGTCGCATCAGAGACTCCTGGGGCGCCCAGACGTGCAGCGTGAGGGCGGATCTCGGGCACGGTCCGCTTCGCGCTCGGTGCGGCCTGCTCGCTGGCCGGCTGCCGGCAGTGAGGGGCGCGGTCGTCGACACCAAGTCCCGGCGGTGGCGGCTCACCTCACCTCGCGGGCGAAAGGGGGGGCAGTCGTGGTCCGGGCACGCTTCCTGACGGCTGCCTGCCGTCCCTGCCTTGCGGAACGAGGGCGCGGGACGAGGCCCCTGGTGGTGCTCAGACCGGACCGGGCCTTGTCAGGACACGGGCCGCGGTCGTCCTCACCACAACGCCGTAGTGCGCCACGGGCTGGGCCCGCCCCCGCGAGCCGATCTTCTTCAGGTGGTCGCGTATCAGGTCGGTCGGTGAGGCCGCTGCCTTCTTCACACCAAGCTCAACTGCCGTCTGGGGCATGCCAGTCACGCCGCTACGCGCAGTTCGCCGTGGTGGCTTGCTGCTTCAAGTGTGTGCGCCGTGGGTGCTCGGGTGGAGTGGTGGCGCGGCTACCGTGGGTGCACGGCGTAGGTCAGGTGCGTCACCCTCGACGACGGCTCCGAACGGACCTGCTCCAGCGCGACCCTGGACGCGTCGACGGCATTGAACAGGCGGATTCCGGAGCCGAACAGCACGGGCGACAGCGCGATCGAGAACTCGTCGATCAGGCCGGCGTTCATGTACTGCAGGATCGTTGCGCCGCCGCCCGCGATGCGGACGTCGCGGTCGCCGGCGGCCTCGCGGGCCTGGTCGAGCGCGGTCTCGATGCCGTCGTCGACGAAGTGGAACGTGGTCCCACCCGGCCGCTCCCAGGGATCACGTTTGGTGTGCGTCACGACGAAGACCGGGGTGTGGAACGGCGCCTCATTTGGCCACATCTGTGCGCCTGCATCGAACATGCGCTTGCCCATGACGCTCGCACCGGTTCGCTCGAACGTCTCCCGCACGATGTCGTTGTCGCGACCCTCCTCGCCGCCCTCTCCGAGCTTCAGGTTCTCCCGGAAGAACCGCTGCGGAAAGATCCACTGCTGCAGTTCCATCCACTGCTGCCCCATCAAGTCCCCGAGGGACTCGGGCGCGATGAACCCGTCCAGCGACATCGACACGCTGAAGAAGACCTTCCCGGCCATCAGCCCTCCGCCCCCCTCTGAACGACCTCGGTGAGGTAGGCCGCCAGGTTGCTCAAGGTCTGCCGGCCGCCCTCGATCGCGTGGTACTTCTCGACCGCCTCGTCGCGCAGTTCCTTGGTGGGGAACACCGTGCGCATCACGATCCGGGTCGCCGCGCCGTCCGGCACGAAGGTCAGGACCGTCTCGAAGGCGTTCGGGTCGTCGCGGGACTCACCATGCAGCAGGGCGATCCGCTCCGGCGGGGCGATCCGCAGCCAGCGGATCCACTCGGAGTAGTCGGTCCCGTCCGGCCCGTGCAGCACGAACTCCCACTCCCCGCCCTCGCGGAACTCGAAGGACCGCGTGGTGGTGGTGAACCCCTCCGGACCCCACCACCGCGACAGGTGCCGGACCTCGGTGAACGCCTCGAACACCAGCTCTCGCGGGGCGTCGATGACCCGGGAGATCACGATCTCCCGGTCGGCCGTCGCCGACTCCGCCCCCGCTTCTTGCCTTGCCCCTGCCATCGGTCATTCCTCCTGGCGTGTCTGCTTGAGGTCCTGCACGTAGGTGTCCAGCCGGTCGAGACTCTCGCTCCAGAACCGCTCGAATCCGCCGACCCACTCGTGGATCGGCCGCAGCCCGCGGGCGTCCAGGCCGTAGAGGCGCTGCTTGCCCGCCTCGCGGACCTGGACCAGCCCCACCTCCCGGAGCACCCGCAGGTGCTTGGACGCCCGTGGCTGGCTCATCCCCAGCTCCTCGGCGAGGTCGGTCACCGGCCGCTCACCCGCCCGCAGCAGCGCCAGGATGTCCCGGCGCTGCGGCTCGGCGATCGCGTTGAACGCGTCCGACGTCGTCGCTGCTCGTGCCATGGCGGCCATCATATGCCTATATCGGAATGTGTCAAGCGGTTGGGAATCGGGCGAGTGTTGTCGGACGGCGATTGCAGGCCCGGCCCCGCTCAGCTATGGACGTGCGGTGAACCGCCCGGCAGGGCGCTTGTGCACCAGCCGCGGTCGGCGAGCTTGGTCATCTTCATCCGCAGCGGCTCCATCAGCCGCGCACCGACGCGTCCAGGCCCAGCCGCTCGCCAACCGCCCTGACCTGCACCGGCCGAACGCCTCCGGCAGGATCGCCAGGGCCTTGCGGTAATGGCCCGGCAACGCACCCTCGTCGGCCGCGTCGCTGCGGTGCGGGAGCGGCGGTACCGCCCGACCGGCCACCTTCTCCGATACCGGAGCGACCGCCTCGACCTCGGCACGGGCCTGCTCGGCCAACGATTCGACACGCTCCGCGATCGCCAGATCCTCCCGCTCGACCTGCAACTGCGTGCCGCCGAGCCCGCGCATCTCAGGCGTGGGGTTCGGCCACGGGCGTAGCCGAACCCGGCCGACCGTCGGAACTGGACCTGCCCGATGATCTACGGCACAGACAACAGCCACCGACGGGCACGAGTCCCCCAATCGTCACTCGCACGAGACCCGTACCTTGCGATTTCACGAGGCATGTCACTCAGTGAGCTCTTTGAGCGCTGCCGCTCCAGAGTGAGCACGGCCGCGGGGATTGATGGCATTCGGCTCGGACTGCGCTGGGACTTGTAGATCGGCCAGGACTTCAGCGCGTGCGACGGCGCGCTCGATCGGCGCCCGCGCTGTGTCCGGCGCTCGGTTGTCGGTTGGCTGGGTCGGGGGTGAGGTCATGGCCGGGCGGGCGTGTCAGGGGGTGTTGTCACCCATGGGCGGGCTTCGATGCAGGCGCGGTCGGCGATGATCGGGATGGCCTGGCGTTCACAGATCCTGATGATGCGGTGGGCGCGGGCCGCAGTGAGATCGTCCGCGGGGGCGGGCGTCGTCGGCGGGAGCGACAGCTGCCGTCCGGCGGGTGGGTCACCATCTGCACGTTCACCGCGTGTCGGTGGTGCTTGTGTGAGATGTCGGCCCGGCCGTCGCCGGCCCGATCGTACGTTGCCGGAGTGCCGTCGAGCAGGAAGTAGTCCGGGTCCGCCTTGCGCAGAGCATGCAGCAGGCCGTGAGCTCGGTCGGCGGGGAGGTCGTCGACGGCTGTCGTCTAGGAGTGGCGGTGCCGAGGGAGATGCGGGACCGGCAGCGAGCTGGGTGAGGGTGTCGTGCCGGCGCAGGTACCCGAGGCCGACCAGGGCACGCTGGTGCGGTGGGAGCTTGCGGCGACGGTCGTCCCCGCGGGTGACGATGAGCATGGTGCCCCCCTCGACCGGGGCGTGGGGCAGGTCGAGTGCGGCGGAGCACGGAACCAACGCGGCTCCGGTGCCTGTGGGTTGAGACTTCGAAAACCTCCCCCGACAGCACAGGAGCCTCGTGCGTTGCGGGCACCGATCCCGTCACCCGATCCACCAGGCTCCGCCTGAACGAGCGGCACGCCACCATCCTCCTGCGCCCTCCTCGTCCTGACGAACGCGGAGACGAGCCACTGAGCTGTCAACGGGGCCACTGGCCCTCGGTCGGCCGTGTCGCGGGGAGACGGTCATCGGGAGGTGAGGGAGGTCTCGGACTCGACGCGGGTGAGCTTTTCGGGGTTGCGAACGTAGTAGAGACCCGTGACGCGGGCGTTCTCCACGCGGAAGGCCAGTACGCCGTCGATCACGCCGTCCACGCGCAGGACGAGCCCGGGGTTGCCGTTGACCGTCATGGGCTCACTGGTGAAGGTTCCGCTGGCCTTCTCGACACTGCCGGCCATGTAACGGAGCACCTTGTCGGCGCCGACGACCGGTCGCAGGGCCGCCAGCTTGAGGCCGCCGCCGTCGCTGACGAAGACAACGTCCGGGGCGAGTACGTCGAGCAGCCTCTGCAGGTCCCCGGTTTCGAGGGCGGACTGGAACGAATCCAACGCTGCCCGGGTTTCCTCCGGGGAAACCGAGATGCGCGGCCGGCGAGCCTCGACGTGCTGGCGGGCGCGGTAGGCGATCTGGCGTGTGGCGGCGGGGCTCTTGCCGATTGCGGCCGCGATGTCCTCGTAGCCGATGTCGAAGACCTCGCGCAGCACGAAGACGGCACGTTCGGTCGGTGAGAGGGTTTCGAGGATGAACATGAGTGCCAGCGACAGGTTTTCGGACAGCACGACGTCCTCGGCCACGTCCGGCGCGGTGAGCAGGGGCTCGGGCAGCCAGGGGCCGACGTAGGCCTCCTTGCGCCGTCTGAGGGTGCGCAGCCGGTTCAGTGCTTGACGAGTCGTCACCCGTACCAGGTAGGCGCGCTGGTCCTGCACCTGGTCGAGGTCGACCTTCACCCACCGCAGCCATGCCTCCTGGAGGACGTCTTCGGCGTCCGCCGCCGAGCCGAGCATCTCGTACGCGACGGTGAACAGCAGGTCGCGGTGGGCGACGAAGGCCTCGGTCGCGGGGTCGGTGACGTGGTCGTTCATGTCGTGCGCTTCGCTCTCTCCTGTTTGGCCCCGTGTGCCGGAAGCAGGCCGTGAAGAACATGTACCGGTCCCGACGACGGGGTGTCGGCAGCAGTCTCCCCGCGGATCAGGCCACGGGGGGGGTGGGGGGGCTGGTGGGATGGCGCGCCCTGGCGCCCGGACATGGCCTACGAGACCGCGGCGTTGCGTGCTGGCCACTCCGGTTCGGACCTTCTTGGGCAGGACCGGTTGATCCGGCCCGAGAACGGACTTGGCGACTAGGTCGCGCGTCGGGTGCCGGGCGGCGTCGTGGCGTGTTCGGGCTGACGTGTTTCCAGGCGGTCGGTGCTGTCGTCGTGGGATCCACGGGCACTGGCCTTGCGTGCCCCGGACACCAACTTGTTGAGAGTGAACCGGCAGGCGATCTCCTTGACGCCGGCACCGGTCCGCCCACTGATGCGGAGCGCGTTCACCTTGTCGTTCGGGTAGGAGAACTGGGTGACGCCTTGGTTTCGGCCGAGGCTGAGGCATTGCCCGGCGAAGAACATCCGGACGGGAGCGGGCGTTTTCCCCGCGATCCGGCGCAGAACCGTGTCGGCGGCTGCCGGGCCCAACTGCGTGGCGGCCTGGCAGCTCATCCGGAAGGGGTGGTCCGGCATCACTCCCGCGTCCCCGGCGGCGACGATGCGCTCGTCGTCCACGCTGGTCAGCGTCGTGTCGGTGACCAGACGGCCTTCGGCGTCGGTGCGCAGCCCACTGCGGGTGGCCAGGTCCGGGACACGGAATCCCGCGGTCCAGATCGTCACCGCGCTGGGCAGCTCTCGGCCGTCGCCGAGCCGTACGCCGTCGGGAGTCACTTCCGCCACCTTCGTACCGGGCCCTTCGAGGACGGTCACACCCAGCTGGGCGAGCCGGCGGGCGACCGGGCGACGGACTCGGGCGTGCAGGGAGGGGCCCAGCACCTTGCCGCAGACCAGGGTGACCTTGCGGCCCGCCTCCGCCAGCTCGGCGGCGGTCTCCAGGCCGGTCGGTCCTGACCCGACCACGGTCACCGGAGCCGACGCGGGCGTCGTATCCAGCGCCGACCGCAGTCGCTGCGCCCCTTCGAGGTCCGACACCGAGTGAGTGAACTCCGCCGCTCCGGGGACGCTGGGATCGGTGGCGCCGCTGCCCACCGCGTAGACGAGGTAGTCGTAGGAGACCGTGGCACCGCCCGCCAGCGACACCTGACGCGCGGCAGCGTCGATCCGTGTCGCGGTGTCGACCACCAGCCGGACGTTCCCGCCCATGACCCTGTCGAAGCCCTCGACGGCGTCATCGGAGCCGGTCACGAGCTGGTGCAGGCGGATCCGCGAGACGAACTCGGGACGCGGATTGATCACGGTCACCGACAGGCCATCGCGCCGAGCCAGGCGATTGGCCGCCGTCACACCCCCGTACCCTCCGCCGATCACGACTACCTCGACGTTTCCGTTCATCATGTCTCCTCGTGCTGTGGACTCGACATGGAGACACCAGCTGCCCGTCCGGCGTAACAATCTGCGGATGAGACGTAGCACACATCAGATGCCGTGAAACGCCGTCTCCCCTCCGCGAATGGCGTAACGGCGACCCTGATGAGGTCGGGCAGGGGCGGGGGAGTCTCGCGGTGGCGGGCGAGTGGGCCGGCTCGCTGTAGCCGGCCTGACATGGCACGGTGGTGGCCGTGCGGGCGACATTCATGGAGCCGAGGGGCACGACGTGGCGCCGGCCCCTTTCATGGCGGAGTCGCACAGCACTGATCCAGCTCGCCTTCGGCTTCCGCGTGAGCTGGACCAGTGCCCGTTTCATGCCAGCGGATGCGCTGTGCAAGCGGATCCGCACTATGAGGCAGACGGTGATGGCCCGGGGCTCAAGGTAGGACTCGAGTCCGTAAGTGTGGTGGTGGTGCCCGATGAAGCTTCCCCTTGATGGTGGACAACCTGGAGACGGGGATCTTGAGGTTCCAGAGGAAGTAGCACCAGGTGGGAAGTCAAGTGCACGAAGCGGTACTCCGAAGAGTGCAAGCGGGACGCAGCGGCTCTCGTCGAGTCCTCGGGCCGGACGGTCACCGCCGTCGCCGGTGAACTCGGGATCAGTTCCGAGTCCCTGCGTGGCTGGTACCGCCGCATGAAAGTGGACCGGGGCGGGGCGAGTCAGGTGAGCTGACCGGCGCCGAGCGTGAGGAGCTCAAGCGGCTGCGCAAGGAGGTCCGCGAACAGCAGCAGACGATCGAGGAACAGCAGCAGACGATCGAGATCCTGAAAGGCCGACCGCCTTCTTCGTGAAGGAGAACGACCGGTGAGCGAGCTGTACCGGTTCTTCCATACGGAGAAGGCGACAACCCGATCGTCCTGCTGTGCCGGGTGTTGAAGGTCGCCCGCTCCTCCTGCTACGCCTGGCGTGACGGCGAGGCCGCCCGCCCGCTCGGCAGGCTGCCGACGACGGCTCGCACATGAAATCACCGTGCTGCACATCGCCTCCCGCCACACCTACGGTGTCCTGCGGATCCATGCCGAACTGGTTACGGACGGTTACCAGCGAGCAGGTCATCGCACGTCAGGGCAGGTCACCGGCGGCGGACGCCGCAGCGACCGGCGTCAGCTCCAGGGGGGAGGCCTCCGTGTCCTGGAGACCCGCGTCCGGCTCGGAGTCGCGGCGGCGCCGACGGCGTCTGTCGTTGCACCAGGCGACCGCGTACGCGCCCAGGTAGAGCAGGCAGATCGGCACGGCCAGCAGCACCATGCTGAGCGGATCCGTGCTCGGCGTGGCGAGCGCCGCGAACGCGGCGATGCCCAGGAACATCGCCCGCCACCAGCCGATCATCCGGTGCGCGGTGAGCACACCCGCGAAGTTCAACAGCACCAGGAGGACGGGGAGTTCGAAGGACGGACCGAAGACGAGCACCATTCGGGTCGCGAGATTCAGGAAGTCGTCGACCGGCAGCAGGTTGGTCGCCCCGTCCGGGGTGAGGGAGATCAGCACCTGCGCCGTGGTGGGCAGCACCCCGTACGCCACGGCGGCACCCGCGAGGAACAGCGGGACACCGACCCCGAGAAAGATCAGCGTGTACTTCTTCTCTTTCCGGTGCAGACCGGGCGCGACGAACGCCCACAACTGGTACAGCCACACCGGGCTCGCGGCCACTACTCCCGCAGTGATCGCCACCTTCAGCGCGAGGGAGAAGGGCGAGAGCAGGCCGTTGAGGGAGATCACACCGCAGCGCCCCCGTCGCTGCCACCGGTCAGCCCGCCCGGGGCGCAGCCGGGCAGGGGATCGATGAGGAAGCCGATGAGTTCCTTGTAGAAGAAGGCCGCGGCGATCGTCACGAGCAGGATCGCCCCGACGGCCTTCATCAGTCGGCTGCGCAGCTCGCGGAGGTGTTCCCCCAGAGGCATTCGCGCGGCGTCGTGCGAGGTACGGCTGGGCATGGACAGTCCCTTCAAGTGCGGCACCGGCCGCACATGTGCCGGCCGGTGGTGACGGCGCCTCAGCGCCGGTGCGGGATGTCCGCTTCAGCGGCCTCGGGGGCCGGCTGACGGGCGCTTTCCGGCTGAAGGGCAGGGGTGGGGGCGGCGGCGTACGTGTCGGCCTGCGGTTCGTCGGCGTGGTCCTTGCGCAGGGCCTGGGTCTCGCTCTTCAGGATCCGCACCGACTGACCGAAGGAACGGGCCATCCCGGGAAGGCGCTTGGCGCCGAAGAGGAGCATCACGACGACGAGGATGAGGACGATTTCGGGGGCTCCGAGCCTGCCGAACATGGGCGTTTCCTTTCCGCTGACGACGGCGCGGGAGCGGCGCTCCCGCGCCGTCGGCCCGGCTGCCGGAGGATGCGGCGGCCCGGTCGTGGTGGGTGATCCGTCCGTTGACGGAGATGCCGGCCCCGTGGGGTGGCGATGGTGTGGCCCCTGTGTTGGCGGGGCCGGTGGGTGCTCAGTGGCGGGACTCTCAGGGCTGCCGGTCGCCGTTCGTGGCGACCGAGCCCGGTCCGGCGGAGGTTGCCGATTTCGCGGGGGCCTTCGACGCCGCGCGGCGGGATGTGTTGCCGTCGGGTTCGAGGTCGGCCCCGAGATTGTCGAGGCTGAGGCTCTCGTCGTTCAGCAGCTGCTTGGGGAGGGTCTTGGGGTTGAGGTCCTGGAGATCCAGATCCCTCAGCTCAGGGGGGAGTTCGTCACGAATGCTCGCTTGAGCGCTGTGCGAGAGCTGACGGACCCTGCGCAGGACACGCGCCGCGTCGGACACCAGCTTGGGGAGCTTGTCGGGCCCGACCACGATGACGGCCAGCACGACCAGGGTGACGACTTCGAGCGGCCCGATGTCGTTGAACATCTAAGACTCCCGTCTGGTGGTGAAAGGGCCGTCCCGGTACGACCCGCGGGAGAGCGGGTCGTACCGGTCTGGGTCCCGCCCGCCGGGGGAGTGGGGGGCAGGTCCTGCCCGGACGTGAGCCACGGGTCAGGGACGGCCCGACGTCCGGGCGTCTTCAGCCGGTGCCTGCTACGGCTCTAGCGAGCCGACCGGGATGCCTTGGAGCGGTACGGGGCCAGGAACTCGGTCAGCGCGGCCAGCATCTGCTGGGGTGCCTGCTCGGCGACCCAGTGGCCGGCGCCGGGGATGACCACACCGCGCACGTCGTTCGCGAGGGGCTTCATGCCGCCCTCGACCCACGCGCCCCAGCTCTTCTCCCCGCCGATCGCCAGGACGGGCATCGTCAGCTTGGTCTTCGCGCGGTCGTCGTTCTGATCGACTGTGGCGTCCCACGCCCGGTAGAAGCCGAAGCTGCCGCGCAGGGACTCGCGCTCCGAGAGGAGGCGGATGTAGTACTCCCGCGCGTACTCGGGCAGCCGCTCCCCGCCCTGGATGTCGAACTCGTAGGTGAAGAAGGCCTCTTCGCGGCCCCTGACGAGCTGCTCGATCAGTTCGTGGTCGACCCGGTTGAAGGGGATGTGCCAGAGCCTGTTGTTCAGCGGCGCCTTCTCGAACAGCTTCGGCGAGGCCTCGGTGCTCGGCGGGCCGGGGACGTCGGCGACGGCCAGGTACTCGACGCGGTCCGGGTGGTCCGCGGCCAGCGCGTAGCCGATGATCATTCCGGTGTCGTGGCCGGCCACGGCGAACCGGTCGTGACCGAGTGCGTCC
>NZ_JBIDCW010000024.1:0-135003 GCF_043204795.1 Streptomyces sp. NPDC047706
CCCGTGACCCCCCCCCCAAAATACTCCCCACCCGGGGGGTTATTCCTCCCCCCCGGCCCGGGGGGGCGGGGGGGGGGCCGGCCCGGCCCCCGCGGCCCCCGGCCCCCGCGTCAGCCGGCCGCGCCGGGGACGGCGACGGAGGCCGTGGCGCCGGTGCCCTCGTGGTGACGGCCCATCGGGATGACCATCGGCGTCCGGCTGACGGGATCCTCGCCGACCACGCAGCGCAGCCCGAAGACCTCCTCCACCCTCGCGGCGGTCACGACGTCGGCGGGGGCGCCCTCGCCCACGACGCGGCCCGCCTTCATCGCGACGACGTGATCGGCGTACCGGCAGGCCTGGTTGAGGTCGTGCAGCACCATCACGACGGTGCGGCCCTGATGCCGGTTCAGGTCGGTGACGAGATCGAGGACGTCTATCTGGTGCGCGAGGTCCAGATACGTCGTCGGCTCGTCCAGCAGCATCACCGGGGTGCCCTGCGCGACCGCCATGGCGATCCAGGCCCGCTGCCGCTGGCCCCCGGAGAGCGCGTCGACGGGCCGGTGCGCGAGCTCGGTCATCGCCGTGGCCCGCAGCGCGTCGTGCACGGCCTCCTCGTCGGCCGCCGACCACTGCCGCCACCACGTCTGGTGCGGTGAACGCCCGCGCCCCACCAGGTCGATGACGGTCAGCCCCTCCGGCGCGACGGGCGTCTGCGGCAGGATGCCGAGCCGCTGCGCCAGGGCGCGGGTGGGTATCGAGTGCACCGAGCGCCCGTCGAGGTACACGGCACCCGACTTGGGTGTCAGCAGCCGGGCCAGGGCCCGCAGCAGGGTCGACTTGCCGCACGCGTTCGCGCCGACGATCGCCGTGATCCGGCCGGAGGGGATCACGACGTCGAGCCCGTCGACGACGACCCGGTCGTCGTAGGCCAGGCGCAGGCCCTCGGCGCGCAGGTCGGGGCCGTCGGCGGGACCTTCGTACACCTCGTGCTTCGATGACACGTCTTCAGCCTCCTGAACCGGCGCGGTTGGCGCGGACGAGCAGCCACAGCAGTACGGGGGCGCCCAGGACGCCCGTGACGATCCCCACCGGGAGTTCCGTGTCCGGGATCAGCTTCCGGGCGATCAGGTCGGACACGAGCACCATCACGGCGCCGGTCAGCCCCGCGGCCACCGGCGGCGGGACGGCCGTGCCGGCGAGACGCTGGGCGACCTGGGGCGCGGCGAGCGCCACGAACGCGACCGGCCCCGCGGTCGCCGTACCGAAGGCCACGAGTCCGACGGAGACGAGCAGCACGGCCACCCGGACGGTCTGGACGCGAGTGCCCAGGCCCCGCGCCACGTCGTCGCCGAGCTGCAGGGTGCGCATCTGCCGCCCCAGGAGCAGGGCGGCCGGCACCAGTGCGGACATGGTCACGGCCAGCGGGCCGATCTGCTCCCAGGTGCGGCCGTTGAGGTTGCCGACCAGCCAGCCGAGCGCCGACTGCGCCTGGAACCGGCTGCCGTGTGCCATGAGGTAGTCGGTGGCGCTGGTGCAGATCCAGGCGATACCGACGCCGACGAGGACGATCCGGTAGCCGGTGGTGCCGCGGCTCCACGCCAGGACGTACACCAGCAGCGCGGCCGCGAGCGCGCCGAGCAGGCCCAGGGCCTGGGTGCCCGGGCCGCTGTCCCAGCCGAGGACGATGCCGGCGACGACCGCGGCGCCGGCGCCCTGGGTGATGCCCATCATGTCGGGGCTGGCGAGGGGGTTGAGGGTCATGGTCTGCAGGAGGGCGCCCGAGATGCCGAACGCGATGCCGACGAGCAGGCCCGCCAGGGCCCGCGGGAGGCGCAGTTCATGGACGATCAGCTGGGTGCCGGGGTCGCCCGCACCGAACATGGCCTGCATCACGTGGGTGAGCGGGAGGCCGATGTCGCCGATCGCGGTCTCCACGGCGAAGGCGAGGAAGGCGCAGGCGGCGAGGACCAGGCAGACGGCCACCAGCCGGGGCCGCAGCACCCCCGAGACGGGCGGGACGCCGAGCCGGAAGGGGACGCGGCCGGGGGAGCGGGGCAGGGCAGGGCGGTCCGCCGCGTCCTTCCGGCCCACTCCGGGCACGAGTTCGGTCGTCATACGCTCACACCTTCGTGCGTGGGGTCGTCCTGGGCCGGCGGCCGAGGGGGGCGGTCCGTGGAGTGGGCGGGTGCGGGTGCGGGTTCGTGGCGGTCGTGGAGTGGGCGGGTGCGGGTGCGGGTTCGTGGCGGCTCGTGGAGTGGGCTGCGGGGGTGGGAGCCGGTTCGTGGCGGTCCGTGGCTGCCTCCCGGTCCACGCCCCGGCGCGGCAGCCGGCCGGGGACCCGTGACTGCGTGCGGTGGCTGCGCTCGGTCGCCCGGAGCCCGGCGGGCCGGACCGGCAGGGCACGAAGCCCCGCGCGTCGGCGCACAGTGCGGCTCACCACAGGCTCGCGGCCCTCAACCCGCCCTCCTCGCGGATGCGTCATCGCTCACAGCTCCGCGAGACGACGCCGGCGGACCAGGGCGATGAAGAACGGGCCTCCGACGAAGGCGACCAGGACGCCCGCCTGGATCTCCACCGGGCGGGCGATCAGCCGGCCGGCGATGTCCGCCGCGAGCAGCAGGCAAGGCGCGAGCACCGCCGACAGGGGCAGCAGCCAGCGGTGGTCCGGGCCGATGCCGGCGTACTGGGTGAGGACGCGCGCGATGTGCGGCACGACCAGGCCGACGAAGACGACCGGGCCGATCACGGCGACCGCTCCGCCGGTGAGCAGGGTGACGGCCACCACCCCGCAGACGCGGACCGTCCCCAGCTTGAGCCCCAGCGACCTCGCGACGTCGTCGCCGAGGGCGAGGCTGTTCAGCGCGGGCGCGCAGGCGAGGGCGAGGATCGCGCCCGTCACCAGGAACGGCAGGACGCGCAGGAGGACTTCGTCGTTCTGGTCGGCGAGCGAGCCCGCGGACCAGAAGCGGTAGCGGTTCAGGGCGTCCGGGTCGGTGAGGGCGACCGCGCTGGTCAGGGAGAAGAGCAGGGAGGTCACGGCGACGCCGGCCAGGGCCAGTTTGACCGGCGTCGACCCCGAGCGGCCCAGCCCGCCCAGGAGGTAGACCAGCATGCTGGCCACCAGCGCACCGGCGAAGGCGAACCAGATGTAGCCGTAGACCGTGCCGATGCCCAGGACGCCGACGGACAGCACGACGGCGAAGGCCGCGCCCGCGCTCACGCCCAGGATGCCCGGGTCCGCGAGCGGGTTGCGGGTGAGGGCCTGCATCAGTGCCCCCGACAGGCCCAGCGCGGCTCCGGTGGCGAGGCCCAGGGCCGTGCGGGGCAGCCGCACGGACCAGATCACGTTCTCGACACGGGAGTCGGGCGCGTCTCCGAGCAGCGTGTCCCAGACCTGTCCGAAGGGTACGGCCAGCGCGCCGTACGCCATGGACAGGGCGCACAGCGCGAGGAGCGCCACGCCCAAGAGCGCGAGCAGTGCGACTGCGCGGGGGCCCTTGGCCGCCCGGACCACCGAGGTCCCCACGTGAACTTCCTTTGATGAGGCTTGCCTTAGCCAAGCGTAGGGGGAGACGGCCCGGCGTCCCACCCCTTGGTGAACCATGTGCCTGCCCTGTGAATTAGGTAACCCTTACCTTAGTATGTCGCCGACCCCCGGCCCAGGGCCGGGACAGACCCGCTGGGGAGGCACGCTGCTGTGTGCGGTTCCGAAGAAGTGCTGGCGTACTGGCGGCGGACACTCACACCGCTCCCGCTGGAGATATCCCTGCCCACCGACCGGTCCTATCCCGCGGCGCCGGCGGCGGAACGGCAGACCCGCACCCTCGCCGGTGTGCCGGAGGCCGGCGAGGCCGTGCTGCTCGCCGCGTTCGTCGCCCTGCTGCACCGCTACAGCGGTGCGCCGGACCTCACCGTCGGCCACGACGGGCTCCCGGTGCGCGTCTGCGTCGACCACGAGCCCACCTTCCAGGAGCTGGTGCGCCGTGTGACGGAGGCGTGGGACGAGGCGCAGACCCACCGGGTGCCCGCCGAACTCCTCGTCGACGAGCTGCGGCCACGGCCGACGCGGGGCGGCGGCCTGTTCTTCAACACGGTCTTCGCGACCGCGGCCCGGCCGGCCGGGGACCTGCCCGCGCCGGCCGACGTGGTGCTGGAGGTGCGCAACGGCGAGGCACGGGCGACATACGATCCCCGGCTCTTCGACGGCACCACCGTGGAGCGGCTCCTCGGCCACTACCTGGTCGTCCTCACCGCCGCCCTGGCCCGCCCCGGCACCCCCGTCGCCCGGCTCGACCTGATGGGCCAGGACGAGACGCGGCAGGTCGTCGACGACTGGAACGCCACCGGGCACACCGTGCCGCCGCTCACCTGGCCCGCGATGTTCGCCGAGCAGGTGCGGGCACGTCCCGACGCCGTCGCGCTGGTCTTCGAGGACGAGGAACTCACCTACGCCGAGCTGGACGCGCGGGCGAACCGGCTCGCGCACGCCCTGGCCGCGCGGGGCGCCGGCCCCGAAGCCGTCGTCGCGCTGGCGCTGCCGCGCTCCACCGACCTGATCGTCGCCGAGGTCGCCGTCCTCAAGTCCGGCGCCGCCTATCTGCCGATCGACCACGACTACCCGGTGGAGCGCATCGCGTACATGCTCGGCGACGCCGCGCCGGTCTGCATGGTCACCACCGAGGAGACCGCGCGGGAGCTCCCCGAGCGGGACGGCATGACCCTGCTCGCACTCGACGCGCCCGCCGCCGGGGCCGAGCTGGCCGGGCGGCCGGCTCACGACCCCGCCGCGCCCGTCTCCCTCCTGAACGCCGCCTACGTCATCTACACGTCGGGCTCGACCGGCCGGCCCAAGGGCGTCGTCCTCTCCCACGGCGGTGTCGCCAAGCTCGTCGCCACGCAGAGCGAGCGGTTCGGTATCGGGCCGCACAGCCGGGTGCTGCAGTTCGCCTCGCCCAGCTTCGACGTCGCCTTCTGGGACCTGTGCCTCGGCCTGCTCTCCGGCGGCCGGCTGGTCGTCGTACCGGCCGAACGGCGGGTGCCCGGCGCGCCGCTCGCCGAATACGCGAACGCCCACGGCGTCACGTTCATGATCCTGCCGCCCGCGCTGCTCGCCGCCATGCCCGACGACGTCCGGCTGCCGCCCACGGCCACGCTGCTGGCCGGCACCGAGCGGGTGTCGCCGGAGCTCGTGCGCCGCTACGCGCGCGGCCGGATGATGTTCAACGCCTACGGGCCGACGGAGGCCACCACCAACTCCACCCTCGGACTGTGCGATCCGGACATCCCGGCCGGCGCCGTCGTGCCCATAGGCGTGCCCGACCCCGGCACGCGCGCGTACGTCCTCGACCCCTTCCTCCGGCCGGTGCCCGCCGGTGTCACCGGTGAGCTGTACCTCGGGGGAGCGGGCCTCGCGCGCGGCTATCTGGGCCGCCCGGACCTGACCGCCGAGCGGTTCGTCGCCGACCCCTTCGGCGCACCCGGCGAACGCCTGTACCGCACGGGCGACCTGGTCCGCTGGAAGGCCGACGGACGGCTGGAGTTCCTCGGCCGCGCCGACGCCCAGGTCAAGATCCGCGGATTCCGCATCGAGCCCGGCGAGATCGAGTCCGTGCTGCGCGGCCACCCGGCCGTCGACCAGGTCACCGTGGTCGCCCGCGAGGACCGCCCCGGCGACCGGCGCCTCGCCGCCTACGTCGTGCCCGCCCTGGACGGCCCTCGCGGCGAGGACCCCCACGCGCGGGTCCAGGAGTGGAAGGACCTGCACGAACTCCTCTACGCGGCCGCCGGTTCCGAGAGCTTCCGCGAGAACTTCGCGGGCTGGAACAGCATGTACGACGGCAGGCCGATCCCGGTCGGTGAGATGCGCGAGTGGCGGGACGCCACCGTCGAACGGATCCGCGGACTCGGCACCGCCCGCCGGGTGCTGGAGATCGGCGTCGGCAGCGGCCTGATCCTGTCCAGGGTCGCCCCGGACTGCGAGGCGTACTGGGGCACGGACCTCTCCCGGCAGGCGATCGACGCGCTGCGCGCCCAGGTGGCGGCCGACCCGGAACTCGCCGCCAAGGTCGAACTGCGCGCCCGCCCCGCGCACGACACCGCCGGGCTGCCCACCGCGTACTTCGACACCGTCGTCCTGAACTCCGTCGCCCAGTACTTCCCGAGCGCCGAGTACCTCCACGACGTACTGCGCCAGGTCTCGGCGCTGCTCGTGCCCGGCGGAAGCGTCTTCGTCGGCGACGTACGCAATCTGCGCCTGCTGCGCACCCTGCGCTGCGCCGTCGAGACCAGGCGGGCGGCGGGCGAGGAGGAGACGGACAAGAGCGCCCTGCGCGCGGCCGTCGAGCAGTCGGTGCGCTGGGAGGGCGAACTGCTCCTCGACCCGGACTTCTTCGCCACGCTCGACGGGTTCGACGCCGACATCCGCATCAAGCGGGCCGCCCACCACAACGAGCTGAGCCGGTACCGCTACGACGTCGTCCTGCGCCCCGCGGCCACCGTGACCGGCGTCCCGCAGGAGCGGGAGGTCCACTGGCCCGCCGTCGGCGGCATGGCCGGCCTGGCCGGAGTGCTCGCCGAGCGGCCGCGGCGGCTGCGGGTCACCGCGGTGCCCAACGCCCGGCTCGCCGACGACCTGGCCGACCTGCGGCGACTGGACGGCAGCGGCCAGGAGGCGGCACCCGGCGCCGACCCCGAGGACATCGAACGCCTGGCCGCCGAGCACGGCTACGCGGCGGCCCTCACCTGGGACGGCGCCGCCGACGACGGCGCGTTCGACGTGCTCCTCGCCCTCGACGGCCCACTGTGCGGGCCGTACCGCACGGCCGGGGCGTATCCCCTCGCCAACCGCCCCGCCCCCTTCCGCGACGTGACCGCGCTGATGCGCACCCTGCGCGCGCACGCCGCCGAGTGGCTGCCCGACCACATGGTCCCCTCGGCCTTCGTCCCCCTGCACGCCCTGCCGGTCACCCCCAGCGGCAAGATCGACGCCAAGGCGCTGCCCGTCCCGGACCGCTCGGCGACGAGCTCCGGCCGGCCGCCGCGCACCGCCCGGGAGAAGCTGCTGTGCGGGCTGTACGCCGGCGTGCTCGGGCTGGACTCGGTGACGGCCGAGGACGACTTCCTCGCCCTCGGCGGCGACAGCATCACCGCCATCCAGTTGCTGGTCCGGGCGCGTGAGGCGGGGCTCCGGCTCACCACCCGTGACGTGTTCCGGCACCGCACGGTGGAGGCCCTCGCGAAGGCGGCCGTCGCGCGGACGGACCAGGACACCGACGACCATCCGCTGGTGGTGGCCGACGCCGCCGAACTGGCCGGGATCCAGGGGACGCGGCCGCTCGCCGTCGAGGAACTGCTTCCGCTCACCCCGCTCCAGCAGGGCTTCTTCTTCCACGCGCTGAACGGTGGTCCGGACGGCGACGCCTACGTGGTGCAGCAGGTCCTGGACCTGGCCGGGCCGGTCGACGGCCCCACCCTGCGCCGCGCAGCGCAGCGCCTGCTGGACCGGCACGCCCCCCTGCGGGCCGCGTTCCGCCGGCGCGCGGACGGCACCCCGGTCCAGATCATCACCCGGGACGCCGAGCTGCCGTGGCGGGAGGTCGACCTGTCGGCCCAGGACGGCGAGGTCCGCGAATCGCTCGGCGACGCGGTGGCCGAGGACGAGCGGGCCCGCGGGTTCGACCTGGCCGCGCCGCCGCTGCTGCGCTGCGCCCTGGTCCGGCTCGGCGCACACCGCAGCCGGCTCGTCCTGACGTTCCATCACATCGTGGCCGACGGCTGGTCCCTGCCGGTCCTGCACCGCGAGCTGATGGCCTGCTACGGCGACGACACGCCGCCCCTCGCCGACGTCACCCCGTACCGCGCCTTCCTGCGCCGCCTCGCGGCGCAGGACCGTGACGCGGCCCGCGCCGCCTGGCGCACCGCCCTCGCCGGACTCGACGAGCCCACCCGGCTGGTGGCGGCCCCCGGCACGGACGCGCCGGTGCGGCCGGCGCACATCCGCGTGGAACTGCCCGAGGCGACCACCGCGCGCCTCACCGAGCGCGCCCGCGCCCACGGCGTCACCCTCGGCACGGTCGTCCAGGCCGCCTGGGGGCTGCTGCTGGGCAGACTGACGGGCCGGCACGACGTGGTGTTCGGCACCACCGTCTCCGGCCGGGACAGCGAGGTCGACGGCATCGCCGCGATGGTGGGCCTGTTCATCAACACCCTTCCGACGCGCCTGCGCTGGTCCCCGGGCGAGCCGCTCGCGGAGCTGCTCGGCCGTCTCCAGGAGGAACAGGCACGGCTCCTCGACCACCAGCACCTCGGCCTCGCCGAGATCCAGCGGCTGGCCGGGCACGCGGGCGGGGGCGAGATCTTCGACACCCTCGTGGTGTTCGAGAACTACCCCGCCGAGACGGACCTGCGGGACCCCTCGGGCAGCGTCCGGATCACCGGCGACGCCTTCCACGACGCCGTCCACTATCCGCTCGCCCTCGTCGTCAAGCCCGGCCGGCGGCTGGACCTGCGGCTCAAGCACCACACGGAACGGCTCGACGCCGACGCCGCGCGCGCGCTCGGCGACCGGCTGGCCCGCATCCTGGAGGCGATCGCCGTCGACCCGGCGCGCCCCGCCGCCTCCGTCGAACTGCTGTCGCCCGACGAGGCCTTGCGCGCCCACCCGGAGGGCGAGGAACGTCCCGTTTCGGAGACCACCCTGGCCGAGGCGTTCGCGGCACAGGCCGCCCGCACCCCGGACGCCACCGCCGTCGTCCACGAGGACGAACGGCTGACCTACGCGGAACTCGACGCCCGCGCCGCGGCGCTGGCTGCCCGGCTGCGCGGTCGCGGCGCCGCTCCCGGGACGTTCGTCGCGGTCGCGGTCCCGCGGTCGGTGGAGCTGATGGTCGCCCTGGTCGCCGTACTGAAGTCGGGTGCCGCCTATCTGCCGGTGGACCTGGACTACCCGGCGGACCGGGTGGCCCACATGCTCGCCGACTCCGGCGCCACGACGGTGCTGACGCTGTCCGCGTCCGCCGGAAGGCTGCCCCGGCAGGCCCCCCCGGCCCTGCTGCTCGACGCCCCCGAGGCGGACGGGGAGCCGGTCACCGGGCGCGCGGCGGCCCGCCCCGACGACCCCGCCTACCTCATCTACACCTCCGGCTCGACCGGCCTGCCCAAGGGCGTGGTCGTCACCCACCGCGCGATCGTCAACCGGCTCGCCTGGATGCAGGGCACCTACGGGCTGCGCGCCGACGACCGGGTGCTGCAGAAGACACCGTCCAGCTTCGACGTGTCGGTGTGGGAGTTCTTCTGGCCGCTCCTGGAAGGCGCGGCCGTGGTCCTCGCCCGGCCCGACGGTCACCGCGACCCGGCGTATCTCGCGGCGCTCGTGCGCGAGCAGGGCATCACCACGATGCACTTCGTGCCATCCATGCTGGAGGCGTTCCTCCGGTCGGACGACGTCACCGCCGACCCCGCCTGGGCGGCGTCCCTGCGCCGCGTGCTGAGCAGCGGCGAGGCCCTGCCGGTGGCCGCCGCGAGCCGCTGGCGCGAACTGACCGGCGTACCCCTGCACAACCTGTACGGCCCGACCGAGGCCGCCGTCGACGTCACCCACCACCCCTACGACGGCGACCCGGGCACGACCGTGCCCATCGGGCGGCCCGTGTGGAACACCGGTCTGCGGGTGCTGGACTCCTGCCTGCGGCCCGTGCCGGACGGTGTCCCGGGCGAGCTGTACCTGACGGGCGTGCAACTGGCGCGCGGGTACCACGGCCGCCCGGCGCTCACCGCCGAACGGTTCTCCGCCGACCCCTACGGCCCGCCCGGCAGCCGCATGTACCGCACCGGCGACCTGGTGCGGCGCCGCGCGGACGGCGTCGTCGAGTACCTGGGCCGCACCGACCGGCAGGTGAAACTGCGCGGCAACCGCATCGAACCCGGCGAGATCGAGGCCGCGCTGGTGCGCCTGCCCGGGGTGGCGCAGGCCGCCGTGACCGTACGGGACGACGCGCTCGTCGCCTACCTGGTGGCGGGGACCGGCGTGGACGTCAGGGCCGTGCGCGACGCCCTGTCCGGCGCCCTCCCCGCCCCGATGGTGCCCGGTGCCTACGTGGTCCTCGACGCCCTGCCGCTGACCCCCAGCGGCAAGCTGGACCGGGCCGCGCTGCCCGCCCCCCGGGCCGTACGGGCCGCCGACCGCGCCCCGCGCGATCCGGGGGAGGCGCTGCTGACGGAGATCTTCGCCGCCGTGCTCAAGCTCGGGGACGTCGGCGTGGACGACGACTTCTTCCTGCTCGGCGGCGACAGCATCAGCTCCATCGCCGTCTCCAGCCGGGCCCGCCGCGCCGGCCTGGTGCTCGACCCGAGGGACGTCTTCGAGCACCGCACACCGGCGGCGCTCGCGGCGGCGGTGACCGTGCGGGAGCCCGCCGGGACCGCGCAGCCCGCCCCGGCCTTCACCCTCACCGAGGAGGAGCGGGCCCGGGTCGAACGGCTCGCCCCCGGCCGCGTCGAGGACGTGTGGCCGCTCGCCCCGCTCCAGGAGGGCCTGTTCTTCCACTCCACGTTCGACGACAGCTCCCTCGACGTCTACACGGTCCACGAGTCCTTCGACCTCGCCGGGGGGATGGACGCCGAGCGGTTGCGGGCGGCGACCCGCACCCTGCTCGACCGCAACCCGAGCCTGCGCGCCGGGTTCACCAGCGAAGGACTGCGCGAGCCCGTGCAGTTCATCGTGCGCGACGCCGAGGCCCCGCTGACGGAGGTGGACCTGTCCGGACTGCCGCCGGCCGAACAGGACCGGCGAATGGCCGCCCTGATGGACGAGGAGCGCTCCCGGCGCTTCGACCTGACCCGCCCCCTGCTGTTCCGGATGCTGCTGATCCGGCTCGGCCGGGCGCGCGGGGACCGGCTCGTCGTCGGCCGCCATCTGATCCTGTGGGACGGCTGGTCCGCCTGGCTCCTCCTCGACCAGCTGTTCGCGCTGTACGACAGCGGCGGCGACCCCGCGGGCCTGGCCCGCCCCGGCTCCTACCGCGACTACCTGACCTGGCTGGAGCGGCAGGACGACACCGACGCGACGCGTGCCTGGCGCACCGCCCTGGCCGGTTTCGACGAGCCGACGCTGCTGGTGCCGGCCGTCGACGACCGGGGCCTGGAGCCGGTGATCCCGCAACACCTGGACGCCGTCCTTGCACCGGAGGCGGCCGGGCGGCTGCGCGACACCGCCCGCCGGCACGGCCTCACCCCCAACACCGTGCTCAACGCCGCCTGGGGCCTGGTCCTCGCCGGCGCGACGGGCCGCGGTGACGTCGTCTTCGGCACGACGGTCGCCGGCCGGCCGAGCCAGGTGCCGGACGTCGAGAACGTCATCGGCATGTTCCTCAACACCGTCCCCGCGCGCATCGCCCTCGACCCGCGCGAGCCGGTGCTCGCCCTGCTGCGCCGGATCCAGGCGGAGCGGCTGGAGCTGATGCCGCACGAGTACCTCGGCCTGGGCGTCCTCCAGGCCGAGACGGGCCACCGGCGCCTGTTCGACACGCTGTTCGTGCTGCGCAACGCCGACACCGACGTGCGGCTCGCCGAACTGCGCGACCGGCACGGGGCGAGCGCAGTCGCCAACGTGGACGCCACCCACTACCCGGCCAACCTGGTCGTCACCCCCGGTGAGCGGGTCCGTGTCACCCTCGCCTACCGTCCGGACCTCCTCGACGACGCGTACGCGCGAAGCCTGCTGGACCGGTTCGTGCTCCTGGTCGAGCGGCTGGTGGCCGACCCGGCCGCCCCCGTCGGCTCGCTGGACGCGTTGCTGCCCGCCGAGGCCGCCGGGCTGGCCCGCGAGGAGGCCGCGAGCCGGCAGCCGGTGCCGCACGAGACGGTCGCGGACATGCTGGCCGCCCAGGCCGCCCGCACGCCGGACGCGACGGCCCTCGTCTTCGGTGCCCAGAGCGTCACCTACGCCGAACTCGACGCCCGCTGCAACCGGATGGCCCGGCTGCTCCTCGCGCGCGGCGCCGGACCCGAGAAGGTCGTCGCGCTGGGCCTGCCGCGTTCCATCGACATGGTGGTGGCGCTGTTCGCGGTGCTGCGCACCGGGGCCGCGTACCTGCCGCTGGAGCTGGACCACCCGGCGGAGCGGCTGTCGCTGACGCTCGCCGACGCACGCCCGCTGCTCATGCTGTCGACGGGGGCCGTGTCCCGGACACTGACGGGCGACACCCCACGCGTCCTGCTCGACGACCCGGAGGTGGCGGCCGAGCTCACGGGGCTGCCCGCCGACGCCGTGGACGTCACCTTCAGCCTCGACCACCCCGCGTACGTCATCTACACCTCCGGTTCCACCGGCCGCCCCAAGGGCGTGGTCACGCCGTACGCCGGCCTGACGAACATGCAGCTCAACCACCAGAAGGAGATCTTCGCCCCGGCGATCGCCTCGGCGGGTGGGCGGCGGCTGCGCATCGCGCACACCGTCTCGTTCGCGTTCGACATGTCCTGGGAGGAGCTGCTGTGGCTGGTCGAGGGCCACGAGCTGCACGTCTGCGACGAGGAACTGCGCCGTGACGCCACCGCGCTGGTGGCGTACTGCGAGGAGCACCGCGTCGACGTGGTCAACGTGACGCCCACCTACGCCCATCTGCTCATCGAGGAGGGACTGCTGGAGGGGCACCGGCCGCCGCTGGTGCTGCTCGGCGGCGAGGCGGTCACCGAGACGGTGTGGAACACCCTGCGGGACACCGAGGGGACGTACGGCTACAACCTGTACGGGCCCACCGAGTACACGATCAACACCCTCGGCGGCGGCACCCACGACAGTGCCACCCCCACCGTGGGCCGCCCGATCCGCGCCACCCGCGCCCGCCTCCTCGACCCCTGGCTGCGCCCCGTCCCGGACGGTGTGGCGGGCGAGCTGTACATCGCGGGCGTGGGCCTGGCCCGCGGCTACCTCGACCGGCCTGGCCTGACGGCCGAGCGGTTCGTGGCCGACCCGTACGGGCGGCCGGGCGAGCGCATGTACCGCACCGGTGACCTGGTGCGGCGCCGTCCGGACGGCAACCTCGACTTCCTCGGCCGTACCGACGACCAGGTCAAGATCCGCGGTCACCGGGTGGAGCTGGGCGAGATCGAGACGGTGCTCGCCCAGCACCCCGAGGTGTCCCAGGCCGCCGTCGTCGCCCGCGACGACACGACCGCCCCGGGCACCAAGCGGCTGGTGGGCTACGTCGTCCCGGCGGAGCCCGGCGCCGAGGCGCTCCGGGCGGCCGAGCGCGACCAGATCGGCGAATGGCGGGAGATCTACTCCGCCGAGTACACCGAGATCGGCACGGCCGTCTTCACCGAGGACTTCGCGGGCTGGGACAGCTCCTACGACGGAGCGCCCCTCCCCGTGGAACACATGCGCGAGTGGCGCGAGGCCACCGTGGAGCGCATCCGCGAGCTGCGGCCGCGGCGGATCCTGGAGATCGGCGTCGGCTCCGGCCTGCTGCTGTCGCGGCTCGCCCCGGACGCCGAGTCCTACTGGGCGACGGACTTCGCGGCGCCCGTGATCCGCAAGATCGGCGAGGACCTGAAGGCCGACCCGGGGCTGGCGCGGAAGGTCGAACTGCGCTGCCAGGCCGCCGAGGTGACCGACGGCCTGCCGACCGGGTTCTTCGACACCGTCGTCATCAACTCCGTCGTGCAGTACTTCCCCAGCCTGGACCACCTGCACAAGGTGATCCGCGCCGCCATGGCCCTGCTCGCGCCGGGCGGCGCCCTGTTCCTCGGTGACGTGCGCGACCTGCGGCAGGCCCGGGTGTTCCAGACGGGTGTCCAGCTCGCCCGCGCGGGCGCGGACACCGACCCGGTGGCGCTGCGCCGGGCCGTGGACCGCGGCCTCGCCCTGGAGAAGGAACTCCTCGTCGACCCGGACTGGTTCAGCACCCTCGGCGTAGGCGTCGAGCTGCGCACCAAGGCGGGACGGCACCACAACGAACTCACCCGGTACCGCTACGACGTGGTGCTGTACGAGGGCGAGGGCGCTCTGCGGGTCGAGGACGCCCCCGTGCTGGACTGGGCCGGGACGGGTGACCTCGGCGCCCGCCTGGGCGGCGCGGACCTGCTCCGGGTCCGCCGCATACCCGACGCCCGTACGGCGGACGACCTCGCGGCGACGCGGGCGATGGACGCCGCACGGCCCGTCCCCGTTCCGGCGGGCGAGGAGCCCGAGCGGCTGCGGTCGCTGGGGGAGTCCCGCGGCTACCGGGTTCTGACCACCTGGTCGGAGGAACCCGGCCACTTCGACGCCGTGTTCGTGCGCGGCCCGGAGCCCCGGCGCACCTCGGGCCTGCACCGCCCACGCCCCGACCGGGGCACCGCCCCCTACGCCAACACCCCCACCGCCACCCGCGGCAACGGCGCGCTCGTCCGCAGGCTGCGCGAGGACCTGGGACAGCGCCTGCCGGGCTACATGGTCCCGGCCGCCCTCGTGGTCCTGCCGCGGCTGCCGATGAACGACAACGGCAAGCTCGACGTGCGGGCACTGCCGGATCCCGAGCCCGCGGTGGCCCTGTCGGAGGGCCGCGGACCGCGCACGCCGGCCGAGGAGGTGCTGTGCCGGCTCTTCGCCGAGGTGCTGGGACTGCCGCGCACCGGCGCGGAGGACAACTTCTTCGACCTGGGCGGCCATTCGCTGCTCGCCACCCGGCTGATCAGCCGGGCCCGCACCGAACTGGGCGCGGAACTCGCGATCCGGGATTTGTTCGAGGCACCGACGCCCGAGGCGCTGGCGCTGCGCGCGGAGGCGGGGCGCCCCGTCCGGCCGGTGCTGGAGCCGGTGCCCGCGGCCGAGCGTCCCGCACGGGTACCGCTGTCGGCGGCCCAGCGGCGGCTGTGGCTGGTGGAACGGATCACCGGCGGCGGAGTCGCGTACAACTTCCCGCTGGTCGTCCGGCTGCGCGGAGCACTGGACCTCGACGCCCTGCGGGCCGCGCTGCGCGATGTGACCGACCGTCATGAAGCGCTGCGCACGCGGTTCGTGACCGAGGACGGCGAGCCGTACCAGTGGATCGCGCCGCCCGGAGCGGTCGAGCCCGGCGTCCGGGTGACCGACTGCGCCGAGGAGGAACTCGCCGCCCGGATCGAGGCGGCCCAGCGCCGCCCCTTCGACCTGAGCACCGAACTTCCTCTCCGGGCCGACGTCCTGCGGCTGGGAGCCGAGGACCACGTGCTGGCCCTGGTGCTGCACCACATCACCACCGACGAGTGGTCGGACCGGCCGTTCCTGGCCGACCTCAACCGCGCCTACGCCGCCCGCGCCGCCGGCCGGCAGCCGGACGAGGCACCCCTGCCGGTGCAGTACGCCGACTACACGCTGTGGCAGGAACGCCTGCTCGCCGACGCCGGCGACGCACAACTCGCCTACTGGACACGGGCCCTGCGCGACCTGCCGGAGGAGATCCCGCTGCCGCTGGACCGCCCCGGCGCGGCCCGCGCCACCGGCCGGGGCGCCACCGTCCGCCTGGGCCTGCCGGACGCGACGGCCGCCGCGCTGCGGGAGCTGGCGGCCGCCCATCAGGTCAGCATGTTCATGCTGTTCCAGGCGGCGACGGCGGCGCTGCTGCACCGGCTCGGAGCGGGCGACGACATCCCGCTGGGCGCACCGATCGCGGGGCGCACCGACAGCGCGGTCGACGACCTGGTCGGCTTCTTCGTCAACACGCTCGTCCTGCGCACGGACCTGTCCGGCGACCCCACCTTCGCCGAACTCCTCGGCCGCGTACGGGAAGCCGCGCTCGCCGCCTTCGAGCACCAGGACGTGCCGTTCGACCGGGTGGTCGAGGCCGTCAACCCCGCCCGCGTCGCCGACCGCAACCCGCTGTTCCAGGTGATGCTCGGCTACCATCACCGGCCCGGCGGTGACCCCGCCCTGTTCGGGCTGCCGACCGAGTGGTTCGAGATGGACACCGGTACGGCCAAGTTCGACCTGGACTTCACGTTCGTGGACCACGGCGCCGGACGCGACATGGTGCTGCTGCTGGAGTACGCGACCGACCTGACCGACGCGGAAACCGCCACCCGGCTCGCCGAGCGGCTGGTGAGCCTGCTGGAGCAGGTCGCCCGGGACGCCGCACGCCCGGTGGGCTCGCTGACCGTCCTGACGGCCGACGAGGAGTCGGCCGCCACGACCTTGTGGAACGACACGGCCAGGCCGCCGGAGACCAGGTCCGTGCCGGAGATCCTCGACGACGTCGTCCGTGCCCGGCCCGGCGCCCCGGCGCTCGTGGCCGGGGGCGAACGGCTGAGCTTCCGGGAGCTGGCGGAGCGGGCGGACGCGGTGGCCCGGCTGCTGCTGCGCCGCGGAGCGGGGCCCGAGACGGTCATCGGGCTTGCCCTGCCCCGGCACCTGATGGTCCCCGCCCTGCTCGGCGTACTGCGCTCGGGAGCCGCCTATCTGCCGCTCGACCCCGAACACCCGGCCGACCGGCTGGAGTTCATGCTCCGGGACACGGCGCCCCTGTGCGTCCTGACGACATCCGCCCTGGCGCCGCGACTGCCGGACGGCTGCGAGCGGGTGCTCCTCGACGAGGCGGACCACCGCGGCGACGGCGAGACCCCGGCCCCCGTGACACCCGCCCCGTCGAATGCCGCGTACGTCATCTTCACCTCCGGCTCCACCGGCCGGCCCAAGGGCGTCGTCGGCACCCACCGCGGCCTGAGCAACCTCTTCGCCGCACACCGCGAGGACCTCGTCGTCCCCGCCCAGCGAGCGGCGGGCCGCACATGCCTGCGGGCCGCGCACGCCGCGTCGTTCAGCTTCGACGGCAGCTGGGAACCGCTGATCTGGCTGCTCGCCGGGCATGAGCTGCACGTCACCGACGAGGCCACCATGGCCGACCCGGCGGCCCTGCTGGCGCACCTGGGCCGGGAGGGGATCGACTTCCTCGACGTCACACCGACCTATCTGCGCGAACTGATCCACCACGGTTTCCTGGAGCCCGGCGGCCACCTCCCCGGTGTGATCGCCGTGGGCGGCGAGGCGACCCCCGCGGCGCTGTGGGAACGGCTGTGCGCGCTGCCCGACGTCCAGGTCCACGACCTGTACGGACCCACCGAGTGCGCGGTCGACGCCTACGGCCGGCACCGCGACGCCTCCGGCCGCTGGGCCGCCCCCCTCGACAACATCCGCGCCCACGTCCTGGACGCCACGCTGCGGCCCGTCCCCGTGGGCGTCACGGGCGAGCTGTACCTCGCGGGCGAAGGGCTGGCCCGTGGCTATCTGAACCGGCCCGGCATGACCGCCGAGCGGTTCACCGCCGATCCCTTCGGGACGCCGGGCAGCCGCATGTACCGCACCGGCGACCTCGCCCGGCGCCGCCGGGACGGCACGCTGGAGTTCCTGGGGCGCGCCGACAGCCAGGTCAAGCTGCGCGGCTTCCGCATCGAACCCGGCGAGATCGAGACACTGCTGGCCGGGCACCCCGACGTGGCGACCGCCGCCGTCGTCGTGCGCGAGGACACTCCGGGCGTACGCCGGCTGGTGGCCTACGTCCTGCCTGCCGGGGACCGCGAGCCCGACCCCGCCCAGCTGCGCGGCCACGCCGCCGCCGCGCTGCCCGCGCACATGGTCCCGGCTGCCTTCGTCACCGTCGCCGCGCTGCCGCGCACGGTCTCCGGCAAGCTCGACGAGAAGGCGCTGCCTGCGCCGGAACTCGCCCCGCTCAGCTCGGGACGCAGGCCTCGCACCCCCCGCGAGGACCTGCTGTGCGAGGCGTTCGCCGCCGTGCTCGACGTCCCCGAGGTCGGCGTCGACGACGACTTCTTCGCGCTGGGCGGCCACTCGCTGCTCGCCATGCGGCTGACCGCCCGGATCCGCGCCGCGCTCGGCGCCGAGGTGTCCCTGCGTACCGTGTTCGACGCGCCCACCGTGGCCCGGCTCGCGCGGCGGCTCACGCACGACCGGCACTCCGCCCGCCCCGCGCTCACCGCCCGGCCGCGTCCCGAACGCCTGCCGCTCTCCTCCGCCCAGCAGCGCCTGTGGGTGCTGTACCAGGTGGAGGGCCCCTCCGCGACGTACAACATCCCCACGGCCTGGCGGCTGACCGGAGACCTGGACGTCGAGGCGCTGCGCGCCGCGGTGCACGACCTGGTGGTACGGCACGAGACACTGCGCACGGTCTTCCCCGACGAGGAGGGCCGGGCCTTCCAGCGGGTGCTGGACGCCGCCGACGTCCGCATCCCCTTCGAGGTGCAGGACACGGATGCCGGCCGGCTGCCCGGGCTGCTGGAGCGCGCCGGGGCGTACGGCTTCCGGCTGGACCGCGAACCGCCCGTGCGTGTCCAGGTGTTCCGCACGGGCGAAGGGCAGTGGACGCTGCTGCTCCTGCTGCACCACATCGCCGGTGACGAATGGTCGGAAGTCCCGCTCCACCGCGACCTGGCGCTCGCCTACGCGGCCCGCACGGCGGGGCGTGCCCCCGGCTGGGAGCCGCTGCCGGTCCAGTACGCCGACTACACGCTGTGGCAGCGCGCCGTACTCGGGGACGAGAAGGACCCGCTGAGCCTCGCCGCGCGTCAGATCGCCCACTGGCGTCAGGCGCTGGCCGGGCTGCCCGAGGAACTGGCGCTGCCCGTCGACCGGCCCCGCCCGCTGGAGGCGAGCCACCGGGGCGGCTCCGCCGACCTCTCGCTCGACGCCGAACTGGCGGCGGGGCTGCACCGGCTGGCGCGCGACCACGGCGTCAGCGTCTTCATGGTGCTCCAGGCCGCCGTGGCCACTCTGCTCACCAGGCTCGGCGCGGGCCACGACATCCCGATCGGCAGCCCCATCTCAGGACGTACCGACGCGGCTCTGGAGGACCTGGTCGGCTTCTTCCTCAACACGCTGGTGCTGCGCACCGACACCTCCGGGGACCCTTCCTTCCGGGAACTGCTCGCCCGGGTGCGGGAGGCCGACCTCGTCGCCTTCGACCACCAGGACGTGCCGTTCGAACGACTGGTGGAGGTGCTCAACCCCACCCGGTCGCTGGCCCGGCATCCGCTGTTCCAGGTGATGGTGGTGTACCTGGCGTCCGGCGACGACGGCGGCGGGCTGCCCGGACTGCGGGCGTACCGGGACGACGTGGCGCAGACGACCGCGAAGTTCGACCTGTCGTTCGACTTCGTGGAGCGGGCGGACCGCCGCGGCGTCGACGGCGTGCTGGAGTACAGCGCCGAACTGTTCGACCACCCGACCGCACAGTCCTTCGCGGACCGCCTGCGGCGCATCCTGCGGGCCGTCACCGCGGACCCGGACGTGCCGCTCGGGCGCATCGGCATCCTCGACGCCGAGGAGGAGGCCCGGCTGCGCGGCGGCTGGCACAGCCGTCCGCTCGCCGCGGCGCCGGCCACCGTGCCCGCCCTCTTCGCGGAAGCGGTGCGCCGCTTCCCGGACCTGCCCGCCGCCGCCTCCGACGGCCTCGAGCTCAGCTTCACCGAGCTCGACCGGGAAGCCAACCGGCTCGCCCGCCTCCTGGTGCGGCACGGCGCGGGCCCCGAACGGTACGTCGCCCTCGCGCTGCCGCGCACCGCGCGCTTCCTGGTGGCCGTGCTCGCGGTGCACAAGGCGGGAGCGGCCTATCTGCCGCTCGACCCCGACGCACCCGGGGACCGCACGGCCGGCGTACTCGCCGACGCCCGCCCCGTGCTGACGCTCACCACCCGGGCACTCGCCGCCACCCTGCCGCCCGGTACCGGCCCCCTCGTCCTGGACGAGCCCGGCACCGCCGAACGGATCGCGGGACAGGACGCGGCCGACCTCACGGACGCCGACCGCACCGCCCCGCTGACGCCCCGGCACCCGGCGTACGTCATCTACACCTCCGGCTCCACCGGCCGGCCCAAGGGAGTCGTGGTCACCCACGAGACGCTCGGCCATCTCTTCCACAGCCACCGCGAGACGCTGTACCGGCCGGCCGCCCGGGCCACCGGGCGGCGGCATCTGCGGGCGGGCCACGCCTGGTCCTTCTTCTTCGACGCCTCCTGGCAGCCTCAGCTGTGGCTGCTCGACGGGCACTGCGTGCACGTGGTGTCCGAGGAGGTGCGGCGCGATCCCGAACTGCTCGCGGCCGCCGTCGCCGAGCACCGTTTCGACTTCCTGGAGGTCACCCCGTCGTTCTTCGCGCAGATGGCCGACAGCGGTCTGCTGAACGGCGACGACTGTCCCCTCGCCGTGGTCGGCGTGGGCGGCGAGGCCGTACCTGCGGCGCAGTGGCAACGGCTCGCCTCACTGCGCGCCACCGAGGCGTTCAACCTGTACGGGCCGACGGAGTCCACCGTGGACGCCCTGGTGGCCCGCGTCCGCGACAGCGAACGCCCCCTCGTGGGACGGCCGGTGGCCGGCACCCGCGCCCATGTCCTGGACGGCCTGCTCCAGCCGGTGCCGCCCGGGGTCACGGGTGAGCTGTACCTGGCGGGCGGCGGTCTCGCCCGGGGCTACCTGGGCGCGCCCGGGCTCACCGCCGAACGGTTCGTGGCCGACCCGTTCGGTGAACCGGGCGCACGGCTGTACCGCACCGGCGACCTCGCCCGCTGGACCGCCGACGGGCGCCTCGACTACCTCGGACGCGCCGACGACCAGGTCAAGATCCGCGGCTTCCGCATCGAGCCCGCCGAGATCGAGTCCACGCTCACCGGCCATCCCGCCGTCAGTCAGGCCGTGGTGACGGTGCGTCAGGAGGGTCCGCGCAAGCTCCTCGTGGCCCATGTGATCCCGGTCCCTGGCACCGAACCGGACCCGGGGGCGCTGCGCGGCCATGTCGCCGCACGGCTTCCCGACCACATGGTCCCGGCGGCGGTGGTCACCCTGGAGCGGTTCCCGCAGCTGGCGAACGGCAAGCTCGACCGCGCCGCCCTGCCCGCGCCGGACTTCTCCGCGCTCTCCTCCCGCCGCGCGCCCGCCACTGCCGTGCAGGAGCTGCTCTGCACGGTCGTCGGCGAGGTGCTGGGGCTGGAACAGGTCGGCGTGGACGACGACTTCTTCGCCCTGGGCGGTGACAGCATCGTCGCGATGCAGTTCGTCGGCCGGGCCCGCGCGGCCGGCATCCGCATCACGCCCCGGCTGGTGTTCCGCCATCGCACGGTCGCCGCGCTGAGCACCGTCGCCGAGGCCGCCGGCGCGTCCGGTTCCCGTCCGGCGGACGACGGAACCGGCACCGTGCCGCTCACCCCGGTGATGCACTGGCTGCGCGAACTGGGCGGGCCGTTCGCCTCGTACCACCAGGCGGCGCTGGTGCGCACCCCCGCGGAGCTGGAGCTGCCCGGCCTGACCGCCGTGCTCCAGGCGCTGGCCGACCGGCACGACCTGCTGCGGGCGACCCTGGTGCGGCCCACGCCGCACGCCACGGAGGACTGGTCGCTGCACGTCCCGCCCCCCGGCGCGGTCGACGCCGCCGGATGGATCGACCGCGTGGACGTGGCGGGCCTGGACGCCGAGGCACTCGCCGCAAGCGTACGGGACCGGGCGCACGCGGCGCGGGCGCTGCTCGACCCGGACGCGGGCGTGATGGTCAGGGCCGTGTGGTTCGACGCCGGCGACGCGCCCGGACGGCTGCTTCTGATGGCCCACCACCTGGTGGTGGACGGCGTCTCCTGGCGCGTGCTCCTGCCGGACCTGGCGACGGCCTGGCGGCACGTCGCCGCCGGGCGGCCCGCGCGGCTCGCCCCGGTCGAGACGTCGTTCGCGCGCTGGGCGCGGCTGCTGACCGCACTCGCCCAGGACCCGGCCAGGGAGGCGGAACTGCCCGTGTGGACGGCCGTCCTGGACGGTGGTGCACCGCCCTTCCCGCTCGCCCGCGAACTGGACCCGGACCGCGACACGACCGCCACCCAGCGGGAGGTCGTCCTGCGGATGCCCGCCCAGCACACCGGGCCACTGCTGTCCACGGTGCCCGCGGCCTTCGGGGCCGGCGTCGACGACGTCCTGCTGGCCGGGCTCGCGCTGGCCTTCGCCGACCTGCGGCGGCGGCACGGCGATTGCGGCACCTCCGTCCTGGTCGACCTGGAAGGGCACGGCCGCACCGAGGAGCTGGGCGGCGACGACGTCGACCTCTCCCGTACGGTCGGCTGGTTCACCAGCGTCTTCCCGGTCCGGCTCGATCCCGGCCCGGCCGACCCCGCCGAGGCCTTCGCGGGCGGCCCCGCGGCCGGGGAAGCCGTGCGCCGGGTCCGTGAGCACCTGGCCTCGCTGCCCTCCGGTGGCGTCGGGTACGGAATGCTGCGCCACCTCAACCCGCGGACCCGCGAGGTGCTCGCGGGCCGCGAGGCGGCGCGGATCGAGTTCAACTACCTCGGCCGGTTCGGCATCCCCGAGGAGACGGACTGGTCGTACGCGCCCGAGGAGGAAGCGGCCGACATCGGCCCCGAAGGCGCGATGCGCGAAGGCCACGCGCTGAGCATCAACGTCGTCACCGAGGACCGGGCGGACGGGCCGGTGCTGGCCGCCCACTGGTCCTACCTGGATGGACTGCTGGCGCGCGAGACGGTCCAGGACCTGGCCGAGACCTGGTTCAGGGCGCTGGAGGGGCTGGTCGCGTGGGCAGAGCGCACCGCACGGCCGTGAACCATGAGGAGAGGAAGAGCATGAGCAATCCGTTCGAGGACCCCGAGGGTGTCTTCCTGGTGCTGGTCAACGACGAGAACCAGCACAGCCTCTGGCCGGACTTCGTCGACGTGCCGGCCGGCTGGCGGGTGACGCACGGCCCCGCCGGCCGGCAGTCCTGCCTGGACCATGTCGAGACGCACTGGACGGACATGAGGCCGCGCAGCCTGGCCGAGTCGATGGACGGCTGACCACGACGGTGGGGCGGTCCCCGGGACCGCCCCACCGTCATGCCGGGGTCAGGACGCGGGCTGCTGCACCTTCGTGTCCGTCTTGCCGTCGACGGCCGCGGCCAGCTGCGGGACCAGCCGTTCGATCACGTACGGCAGGCTGAGCGCGGAGACGAACGAGGTGGCGTTGCCGTAGTCGCTCGCCTCGTTGACGAAGACCTCACGGCCCTCCTTCACGACGGCCAGATCCCTGTACGAGGCGTCCTTGTGCAGCTTGCCGGAATCCTTGGTGACGTCACCGACGATCCACACGACGGCGTCCTGGTCGAGCAGGTCGGTGCGCTCCTTGCTGATGTTCGCGCCGAACTGGTCACCGATCGCCTCGTCCAGGTCCTCGGGCAGGGCGAAGCCGAGGTCGGTCAGGATCCGCGAGCGCGCGTCCTGGCTGCCGAAGACGAACATGCCCTCGTACGGCGTTGCCATCACCGCGCGGGCACCCTTGAACTCGGGGTGCTCCGCGGCCGCGGCCTCGATCTGGGCCTCCGTGTCCTCGACGACCTTCGCGGCCTCCTCGGGCTTGCCGAGAGCCTGGCCCACCTTCTCGGTCAGCTCCTGCCAGGGCACGCCGTAGTCGTTGTACTCCTCGGGCTGGGCGACGACGGGCGCGAACTTGGACAGCGACTCGTACTGATCCTTGGTCAGTCCGCCGTAGACCGCGAGGATCAGGTCCGGCGCGAGCGAGGCGATCTTCTCCACCTGCGGGCCGGTGCCGGTGTCCTTGAGCACGGTCGGCACCTCGGCACCGCCGAGCTCGTCCTCGGCCCAGGGGCCGATGGCGCCCTTGTAGCCGCCGAGCCACTCGGTGGTGCCGACCGGCACCTTGCCGAGCGCGAGGACGGCGTCCTGGTCGGTGAGGCCGACGGTGACGATGCGCTTCGGCTCGGACGTGATCGTGGTGCTGCCGTACTTGTGGGGGACGGTGACCGGGAAGGCGGACTCGCCGGAGGCGCCTTCCCGGGACCCCGCACCGGTGTCGTCGGATCCGGATTCGTCACCACCGCAGGCCGTGGCGGCGGACAGGAGCAGGAGGGCGGAGGCGAGGGCGGCGGCGAGCCGTGGTGCTCTGCGGGAGCGGAACATCGATGGTCCTTCGTTCTTCGGATTCCTGTGGAGCCGGGCGGTGCGGGGGGTTTCGAGGTGCGTCCGTGGGGTTCAGGTGCCGGTGTCGCGGGTGTCCGACCACGCCCGCCAGATGGCGGCGTAGCGTCCCCCGGCGGCGCGGAGTTCGTCGTGCGTGCCGGTCTCGACGACGCGGCCGGCGTCCATGACGACGACGCGGTCCGCGGTCGCCGCCTGGCTGAGACGGTGGGCCACGATCAGCGCGGTGCGGCCGTCCACCGCCTGCGCGACCGCCTTCTCCAGGGCGCGGGCCCCGGCGCTGCCCGCCTCGGCGGTGGCCTCGTCGAGGATCACCAGGGGCGGATCGGCCAGGATCAGCCGGGCCAGGGCGAGAGCCTGGGTCCGTGCTCCGCTCAGCCGGTGGCCGCCGTCCCCGACGACCGTGGTGAGGCCGTCGGGCAGTGCCTCGGCCCAGCCGAGGGCGTCCACCCGGTCGAGCGCGGCGCGCAGTTCGCCGTCGGTGGCGTCGGGCTTGGCCAGGCGCAGGTCGTCGGTGAGGGGGCCCGCGAAGACATGGGTCTCCTGGGTGATCAGGGCGATCGTGCGGGTGGCGGCAGCGCCGAGTTCGGTGAGCGGCACACCGCCGATCAGGACGGTGCCGGCGGTGGGTTGCTGGATGCCCGCGACGAGCCGGGCCAGGGTGGTCTTTCCGGCGCCGCTGGCTCCGACGAGGGCCACCCGCTCGCCGTGCCGGATCGTCAGGTCGACGTCGTGCAGGACGGGATGCCCGGGCCGGTACGCGTGGCGCAGACCCCGCACGGTGACGTCGACGCCGCCCGACCGGACCGGACGGGTGCCCTCCGGGGGCGGCGGCCCGTCGGTGACCCCAATGAGCCGGGACAGGCCGGCGGTGGCCGACTGGGCGTCGTCGAGGAGGACCAGGGCGGCGTTGACCGGGGTGAACAGGCTGTGGAAGTACAGGGCGGCGGCGGTCGCGGTGCCGATGGACGCCGAGCCCTCGCGGACCAGCCAGTAGCCGGTGAGCAGCACGGCGGCGAGACCGGCGTACTCGGCGATGTGCAGACGGCTGTAGAAGCCCAGCACGAGCTGCACCCCGCGCATCGTCAGCGCCACCACCGACCAGGACCGTGTCGTCACCCGCTCGGTGTGCTCCCGCTCCAGCCGGAACGCGCGCACGGTGGAGCTGCCCGTGACGGTGTCGAGGAGTTGCTGCTGCTGCGCGCTCGCGGCCCTGCGCTGCTCGGCGTAGAGCGGGACGGCACGGGTGACGTACCAGCGGGCGGTGGCCGCCTGGACGGGCACCGCGATCAGGGCGGCCAGCAGGAAACGCCAGTCGAGCAGGGCCAGTGCGCCCAGCGTGAGGACGATGGTCAGCAGCGAACGGGCCAGTTCTGGCAGGGCGTTGCGGATGGCCTCGGCGACGAGGGAGACGTCGGCGGTGACCCGCGCGGTGAGGTCACCGGCGCCGGCCCGCTCGACCCGCTCCAGCGGCAGCCCGAGTGCGCGCTCCACGAAGCGCTCGCGCAGCCGGGCCAGGCTTGTCTCCCCCAGCCGGGAGATCAGCGACAGCCCGAACCCGGCGGTGACGCCCTGCGCCACGGCGACGGCCAGGAGAAGCGCCGCGGTGGTGGTGACGGCGTCGGCGGAGCCGCGGTCGGCGGCCAGGTCGACGATCCGGCCCAGCAGCGGCTGCACGAGCAGCCCGACGGCGGTGGAGGCGACCATCACGGCCAACGCGCCGACGGCCAAAAGGCGCTGCGGGCGCAGCAGTTCCGCGACGGCGGCGCGGGTGCGCGCGGGCGTGGCGACGGGCAGGAGGTGGGCCTGCGCCGTGCGGGGCCCGGTCATGCGAGGACCGCCGTCCGGTAGGCGGCGCGGTCGTGCACGAGCCGCTCGTGGGCGCCGGTCGCGGTGACCCTGCCGTCCTCGATCAGAACGACCCGGTCGGTGACGGCGAGCAGCGCGGGGCTGTTGGTCACGAGGACGGTGGTGCGGCCGCCGCGGACGTCCCTGATCCCCGCGGCGATGCCCGCCTCCGTGACGGCGTCGACGGCCGTGGTGGGCTCGTGGAGCACGAGAACAGGCGCGTCGGCGGCCAGTGCCCGGGCGAGGGCCACCCGCTGCCGCTGGCCTCCGGAGAGCGAGTGGCCGCGCGCGGTGACGGCGGTGGCCGTCCCGTCGGGCAGGGCGCGTACCACCTCGTCGGTGCCCGACGCGGCGATCGCGGCGGTGACGGGCGCGGCGGTGGGGCTGCCGTGCCCGGCGGTCACGTTGTCGAGGAGCGTGCCCTCGAAGAGGTCGGCGTCGTGCTCGGCGACGAGGATCTCCGCGCGCACCTGCGCGAGGCTCAGCGCGGGCAGTTGCGTGCCGTCCAGTTCCACGGTCCCGCCGGCCGGGTCGGCGTGGCGGCCCAGGCAGCGCAGCAGGGCCGTCGCGTCGGCGGGGTCGGTGGTGACCACGCCCACCGTCTCGCCCGGGGCGATGTCCATGTCCACCTCGCGCAGAGAGCCGTACGACAGGCCGCTCAGCCGGAGCCGGCCGGCGTTCCGGCGCGGTACGGCGCCGCCGTGCGGCGGCCCCGGCGTCACGGCCCGGGGTGCGCCGAGCACCTCGGCGATCCGGGCGGCGGACGCCCGGCCCTGCGCCAGCTCGGCGTTGACCCACGAGAACTCGGAGAGCGGGCCGATGAGGAAGAGGGCGAGGGCGACGGACGAGACGAGTTCGCCGAGGCTGATGTCGCCGCGTGCGGTGAGCCGTCCGCCGACGAGCGCCACCAGCGCGAGGAACGCGCCGGTGAGGATCGTGACGACGCCGTTCTGCCAGGCCTCGGCACGGGCCGCGCGCAGGGTGGCGGTCAGCGACTCCTGGCTGGTGCGGCGGTAGCGGGCGACGGCCGCCGGTTCGGCGCGGATGCCCTTGAGCACCCGCAGCCCCGCCACGAGGTCCGCCGCCACGCCCGAGGCCCGCGCCGCGCGTTCCTGCTCGGTCTCGCTGCGGCGTTCCAGGGGCTTGCTCAGCAGATGCACCAGCCACAGCAGCAGCGGTGTACCCAGCAGGACGAGCAGGCCGAGGGGGAGTGAGATACGCAGCAGTACCACCGCGCCAACGACCAGGCCGGTGGCGGCACCGATGCCCACGACGAGCGCCATCGTGACGGCGCCGACCCGCTTGGCGTCCTCGGTCGCGGTGCTGGCCAGTTCCCCGGGCAACCGGCCTTCGTCGGCGCCCCCCTCGGGGGCGAGTACGCGGCCGACGAGCTGGGTCCTGAGCCGGTGCGCCGCGGTCACGGAGGCGCGCTCGCCGGCCCGGGCGCCGAAGCGGAAGCTGTAGGAGAGCCCGACGTAGACGACGGCCAGGACACCGAGCCACAGCAGCAGCCCGCCCGCGTCGCCGGCCACGACGCCTCGTTCCACGGCCAGTCCGATGAGCACCGGCACCAGGGCCTCGCCCGTCTGGTGGCCCATACCGAGCACCGCGCCGAGCGCGACGTCCCGGCGCTGCCCGCCCACCGCATCCCGCAGGACACGCTGTCCCGGCAGGTCCGCTTTTCTCACGCATCCCTCCGGAAGGGGGTCACAGCGCAGACACCGTGCACAAAACTTAGGTAAGGCTAATCAGATCTGGCTCGCGCGGCTACCCCCTTGGGGGTTCGCGGCGGCGTCGTCGACACGGGCGAGCCGGTAACCGGTGTTCGTACGCGTAACCGCCACGCCGTCCGGTCCGGCTCGACCGCGCGCGGCGCGCCGCGAGGATCGGCGCGCTCACCTTCGGGCGCTCCTTGCGCAGCCGGCAGAGGGCCGCCCGGGGCGTGCCGGCGAGCGCGGCCGCGACAGGAATGCTGCGCGCCCGCCCGAATCGCCTGGAGCAGCACCGGCAGCGCGACGGCGCTCGGCGGACGTCCGCGCCGTTCGCCTCGCACCCGTGCGACCGGGCCAGTGCCCGCGCGCCCGACATGGCCGCGGCGAACGACGGGTTGCGGACCTGCCGGTTGAGCGGCAGCCGTTCCGGCGCCCCGGCGGCCGCCGCGCAGCCGGCCGGGCCGAAGCCCAGGGCCGCCGCCCGCACGGCCTCCGCCATCCGGGCCGGCGTCTCCTCGCGCAGGCTCGGACCGCGCCCCGGCGCGGCGAGCAACTCGTCGTCGAGTCCCTGTTGCGCGTCGATACATGCCGGGCACACCATCGGCCCAGGCCGCCAACTCGCGGTGGGGGCCCACCGTTTCCGCCACCGCGTCGACGCCGCCCACGCCTGCCACTGGGAGGCCGACGCCGGAAGCCTCACCCCGGGCAAGCGGGCCGACCTCGTCGTGCTCGGCGACGACCCGTACCGGGTGGATCCCTCCCGGATCGGGGACATCGAGGTGCTGCGGACGTTCCTGGAGGGCGAGGACGGTCTCTGACCGGGGGAGCCCCAAAGCCCCCGCCGGCCCGCCACGCCGGCCGCCACACCACGGCACCCCGCCCTCCGCGCCGCCGCGCCGTCCGCGCACTAGCCTGCGGTCATGGGACTCGGCCTGCTGTTCGCGCTGTGCGCCGCCGTCTTCATGGGCACGGCGACGGTGTTCCAGGCGCTCGGTGCGCGGCGGGTCGCTCCCGGAGGCGCCGGCGCGGCGGTGCGGGCCACCTGGCAGTGGCCGTTCGTCGTCGGCGTCGCGCTCGACACACTGGGATTCGGCGCCGAGCTGTTCTCGCTGCGCTCGGTCCCGCTCTTCCTGGTCGAGGCGGCGGTCGCCGGCGCGCTGGCCGTGACCGCGCTCGTCTCGGCGCTGGTGCTGCACATCAGGCTGCGACGGGTGGAGTGGGCCGCCGTCGCCGCGGTGTGCGGCGGGCTGGCGGTGATGGCGATCACGGCGGGGCGTGAGACCGGCGGGGACGGCGACATGAGAATGCGGCTCGCGGTGCTGGTGGGCTCGGTGGGTCTCGCCCTGGTGAGCTGGGCACTGGCGCCGCGCCTGCGCAACGTGCGCCATCGCGCGGCCGTGCTGGGCGGGCTGGCGGGAGTCAGCTTCGGCGTGACGGCCGTGGCGGCCCGGCTGCTGCCGGAGCTGTCCCTGCCCGCTCTGCTCGCCGATCCTTCGGTCTACGCCGTGATCCTGTCCGGGATCACCGGCTACCTGCTGCTGATCGAGGCCCTCCAGTCCGGTTCGGTCACCTCCGCCACCGCGGCGATGGTCATCGGGGAGACCGTCTGGCCCGCCCTGTTCGGCATCATCTGGCTGGGGGACACCACCCGCCACGGGCTCGCGCCGCTGGCCGTCGCCGGTTTCGCTGCCTCCATCGCGGGAGCCCTCGCGCTGGCCCGCTTCGGGGAGGCGGACGAGCACGCGCCCTAGGGCCGCCGCCCCGCCCGGAGCCGCCGTGCCCGTCAGGACGGCACCTCGTTCGCCGTGCTGCCGTGCTGCCGTGCTGCCGTGCTGCCGTGCTGCCGTGCCGCCGTCACGCCTGACCAGCTCCACCGGACCCGCATGGCCAGGCTGGTTGCTCATTCGTGCTCGCAACAGGCTGCATTCGAGCAACTATTGACACTCCGTCGTCCGCTCGACAAAGTCGTTCGGCAACAGGAGCAGTCGGCCACCCACAAGGGAGCGTTCAGCGCCATGCATGAAATCCCTGCTGTCTCACGCCGTACTCTCATGGGCGGGGCCCTCGCCTCCGGTGCCGTCGTCGCGGGGCTCGGCACCACGGCCGCCGCCGCACCGGACGCCGCCCACGCGGCCGCGGACACCCCGCCGGCCCGGCGGCACGGCCAGAAGTCAATGATCAACGTCCCCTTCGATGCGTACCGGACGGTCCGCGTCGCCCTGATCGGCCTCGGCAACCGGGGCCACGGCATGGCCTCGGGGTGGGCCGCCGTCCCCGGCTGCACCGTGACGGCCGTCTGCGACGTCCGCCCCGACCGCGCCAGACGGACCGCCGACAAGCTGGTCTCCGAGGGCAGGCCCCGTCCCGCCGAGTACGGCGGCTCCGCCGACGCCTACGCCCGCATGCTGCGCCGCGAGGACATCGACCTCGTCTACGTCGCCACGCCCTGGGAGTTCCACTACGAACAGGGCCGCGCAGCCCTGCTGTCCGGCAGGCACGCCATCGTCGAACTGCCCGTCGCCACCGAACTGCGCGAGCTGTGGGACCTCGTCGACACCAGCGAGCGGACCCGCCGGCACCTCTTCCTGTCCGAGAACTGCTCCTACGGCCGCAACGAGCTTGCGATGCTCAGGATGGCCCACGACGGCCTCTTCGGCGACGTCACCAACGGACACGGTGGTTATCTGCACGACCTGCGCGCACTGCTGTTCTCCGACACGTACTACACCGACTCCTGGCGGCGGTTGTGGCACACCCGCAGCACCGCGTCGCTCTACCCCATGCACGGTCTCGCCCCGATCGCCGCGGCCATGGACATCAACCGCGGCGACCGCTTCACCACGCTGCGGGCCACCTCCACCGAACCCCGCGGTCTCGCCGACTACCGCGCGCGGTTCGTCCCGCGGTCGCACCCCAGCTGGAAGGAGACCTACATCAACGGTGACCTGGTCACCTGCCTGATCGACACCGCCCAGGGCCGGGTGATCCGCGCCGAGCACGAGGTCAGTTCGCCCCGCCCCTACAGTCGTATCAACTCGCTCGCCGGCAGCCGTGGCATCTTCGAGGACTACGCCGGCGTGACCTCCGCGAGCGGCGGCCGCGTCTATCTGGAACCCGATCACAGCGGCCACACCTGGCGGTCGTTCGACGCCTCTCGCAAGGAGTTCGACCACTGGCTGTGGCAGAAGATCGGTGACGACGCGGAGAACAACGGCGGCCACGGCGGGATGGACTACGTCCTGCAGTGGCGCACCGTCCAGCAGATGCGTGCCGGGCTCGTCCCCGACATGGACGTCTACGACGCCGCCGCCTGGTGCTCCCCGGTCCCGCTGAGCGTCAAGTCCCTCGCGGCGGGCGGCCGGCCGGTCGCCGTGCCCGACTTCACCCGTGGCTCCTGGGTCAACCGCCGCACGGGTCTCGACTCACGCCCCACCGACATGCCGCCGGTCAGCTGAGCCGGCCCCCTCACACCACAGCGGCGCGCGGCGCGCCGCCCGGTCGATGCCGACGGGGCGGCGCGTTTCGCATGCCGCCCGCCGGTCGTGTGCAGCACTTCACCCCGCCCGGTCCTGCCGCAGGCGTATGAGATGACGAGTTCGTCTGACATGATGTGCCGCGAAAAAGGCGACGGCGGAACGAGGAAGCCGGTGTGAATCCGGCGCGGTCCCGCCACTGTGATCGGCGAGCGGATCCCGGACGCCCACTGCCCGGATGCGGGTGGGAAGGGCGGGACGAGCACTGACCCGAGAGCCAGGAGACTCACGCGGTCGCCTCCTCGACGTGACCGGGGCGGATTTCCCCGGGGAGGAGGGCTGGTTGTGACGCCTGCCGAGACATCACGGGACGGTGCCGTGCCGTGCCGGGTCGTGGTGTGCCGTGACTGCTGCTGCGGCAGCCCGAAGGTGAGCGGTGTGGACCACGAGGCGCAGGCCCTGCGGCTCGCCGAGGAAGCCCCGGTCCGCATCACCGACTGTCTCGACGTGTGCGCCCAGGCGAACGTCGTCGTCGTGCAGCCTTCGTCCGTGGGGCGTGCCGCGGGAGGCCGGCCGGTCTGGCTCGGCCTCGTCAACGACTCCGCAGCGACCGAGGACGTCGCCGCCTGGGTACGGGCGGGCGGCCCGGGCCTCGCGGCGCTTCCCGACATCCTGGACCTCCACGTCTTCACCCCGCCCCGGCGTGCCCGGACCGGGCCGCTCGTGACGCCCGCTCCCGGGCCGGCGGCCTGACGGTCGCAGAACCGTTCGCCGTCACCGCCCGCCGCTCACACCCGCCGCACCCGGGGCGTCCACGACCGGCCGTACCCGGCCGACTTCCCGGACCGCACCCCGCACTGTTCCGCGTTCCACCCTCCGGTGAGAGGACCAATCCATGATGGGCAAGCGCCCGCTCCCCCTGCTGTCCGCCCTGGCCGCCGCGGCCCTGCTGATGTCCGGCTGCGGTGGCGGCTCCACCCGGGACGACGCCGCGCAGGCGGGTCCCGCCGCCGAGGGCTTCCCGGTCACGCTGTCCAACTGCGGGGTGAAGACGACGTATCAGCGGCCCCCGCAGCGGGCCGTGTCGCTGAACCAGCACGCCACCGAGGTCATGCTGGCGCTCGGTCTGGAGAAGTCGATGGTGGGCACGGCCTACCTCGACGACAAGATCCTCCCCGAGTACCAGGACGCCTACGACAACATCAAGGTCATCGCCGAGGAGTACCCGTCCTTCGAGACGCTGCTGGCCGCCGAACCCGACTTCGCCTACGGCGGTTTCGCCAGCACCTTCGACGAGAAGGAGGGCCGCAGCCGCGACGCCCTGTCCAAGGCGGGCATCAACTCCTACCTGAACATCGAGGAGTGCCCGACCGGGCCCGTGACCATGGCCACGATGGACCAGGAGATCCGTAACGTGGCCAAGATGTTCGGCGTGCCGGACCGGGCCGAACAGGAGCTGAAGAAGCTCCACTCCACCCTGGACACGGTCGAGGAGGAGCTCGCCGGCGTCACCCCGGTCAAGCTCTTCGTGTACGACAGCGGCGACAAGACCGCCTTCACCGCGGGCGGCGCGGGCATCGGCAACGAGATGATCGAGCGGGCCGGCGGCGTGAACCTCTTCGCCGACCTGGACAAGGCCTTCGGCGACGTGTCGTTCGAGCAGGTCGCCGAGCGCGCGCCCGAGGTCGTCGTCATCTACGACTACGGCGACCAGCCGGTGGCGGACAAGAAGAAGTTCCTGCTGGCCAACCCGGCGCTGAAGGACGTACCCGCCATCAGGAACAAGCGGTTCGCGGTACTGCCGCTGTCGTCCACCGTGCTCGGTGTCCGGGTGCCCTCCGGCGTGGAGTCCCTGGCCCGCCAGCTCCACCCGGACCGCTTCAAGTGAGCGGCGCGGCAGACGTCACGGGCGTGACCGACGAGAGCGGTACCGCGCAGGCCGGCACGCGAAAGCCGGTCGAGGCGGACGTCGTCCGGCGCGGCACCAGACTTCCCTACCCCCTCGTCCTGGTGCTGCTGGCCGCGCTGGTGGTGCTCGCGGCCACCTTCGGTATCGCCGCCGGTTCCATCAGCGTCCCGGCCGACCAGGTCTGGGGCATCCTCCTGCACCGCGTGCACCCGGCGCTGGCCGATCCGGTCTGGACCCCGGTCCGCGAGACGATCGTCGTCGACGTACGGCTGCCCCGGGTGCTGCTGTCCGGCGTGGTGGGCGCGGGCCTCGCGGTGTGCGGGATGGCCCTTCAGGCGCTGGTGCGCAACCCCCTCGCGGACCCGATGCTGCTCGGGGTGTCGTCGGGCGCCTCCGTCGGCGCGGTGCTGGTCGTCGTGTTCAACCTCACCCTGTTCGGCGTGTTCTCCCTGCCCGTCGCGGCGTTCCTCGGCGCTCTCGCCGCGCTCGTCGCGGTCTACTTCCTGGCCCGGTCCGGCGGGCGGATGACGACCGTGCGGCTGGTGCTGGCGGGCGTGGCGACGGCCGAGGTGCTGTCGGCCCTGGCCAGCTTCCTGGTGGTCACCTCCAACGACCCCCACAAGACGCAGTCGGCGCTGCGCTGGATGCTCGGCGGACTTGCAGGCACCACCTGGACGGTCGTGTGGATCCCCGTCGGCGCTGTCCTCCTGGGCACGGCTGTCCTGCTCGGCGTCTGCCGGCCGCTCAACCTGCTGCTCGCGGGGGAGGAGGCCGCCGCGGCGCTCGGCCTGGACGTGCACCGCTTCCGGGCCGCGCTGTTCACGCTGGTCGCCGTCATGATCGGCACGATCGTCGCGGTCAGCGGCCAGATCGGCTTCGTCGGCCTGATCATGCCCCATGTGGTGCGGCTGCTCGTCGGCGCCGACCACCGCCGTGCGCTGCCCGCCGCGGCGCTGCTCGGCACGGCCTTCCTCATCACCGCCGATCTCGCGGCGCGCACCGTGATGAGTCCCGAGGAGATCCCCGTGGGCATTCTCACCGCCCTGGTCGGCGGCCCCTTCTTCCTGTGGCTGATGCGAAGGAGGACCGCATGACGCAGACGGTCACGGCCAGGACGGGCGCCACGGCCGCGGCGGCGCCCGGCAGGCTGGCGGTGGAGGACGTCTCGGTCGTCGTGGACGGCCGGGCACTGGTGGACCGGGCGTCGCTGCACGTGGCCCCCGGCGAGGTGGTGGGGCTCGTGGGCCCCAACGGCGCCGGGAAGTCGACCCTGTTGCGCACGGTCTACCGAGCGCTGCGTCCCACCACGGGGCGGGTGCTGCTCGACGGCGAGGACGTCCGGCGGATGCCCGGGAAAAGCCTGGCGCGGCGGCTGGCGGCCGTTCTGCAGGAGTCGGCCGCGGAGTTCGAGCTGTCGGTGTACGACGTGGTGGCCATGGGCCGCACCCCGCACAAGCGGGCCTTCGAGGGGGACGACGCCGGTGACCGCGCCGTCATCATGGCCGCACTGGGCGAGGTCGAGGCCGCCGGCCTCGCGCACGCCCCCTTCAGCCGGCTGTCGGGCGGCGAGAAGCAGCGGGTGCTCATCGCCCGTGCGCTCGCCCAGCGCGCCGGGACGATGGTGCTGGACGAGCCGACCAACCACCTGGACCTACGCCACCAGCTCGACACGCTGCGCCTCGTCCGCCGCCTCGGTGTGACGGCCGTCGTCGCCCTGCACGACCTCAACCTGGCCGCCGTCTTCTGCGACCGCATCTGCGTGATGGACGACGGCCGTGTGGTGACCGCCGGGCCCCCCGGGAAGGTCCTCACCCCCGAACTCCTGGCAGACGTCTACCGCGTCGAGGCCGAGGTGACGGAGCACCCCCGTACCGGTGCCCCGCACATCACGCTGCTTCCGGGCGCCGATTCCTTCGGAAAGGAGTGACGCGCGCTTTCCCACGAAATGCGGGGAGGTTTCTTCGGCATGCGCGAATTCACCAGAAGACACTGCAGTGTTGACGCAGAGATGTGGGAGTCGACATGAACGCCCTGCGGCAGGCCCCCGTCAGCTCCGTCGCCGCCGCGCTGAAGGATGTCGCGGACTTCGGCGGCTTCTTCTCGATCGAGCTCGGCGGCCCGGACGACGGATGGCACCGGATCGAGGACGCGTACGCGGACGGGGTCGCCGACCTGATCGCGGCGACGGCAGGCCGCTACGACACCCGGGAACTGCGCATCGGCGCCTCCATCGTGCAGCTGGGACACGCCGCGCGCCTGTGGTCACCCGTACTGGCCTGCGCCGTCGTCCACGGCATCGTCCCCGACCTGCGCGGGCTGCACCGCGCAGACGACGGGCCCGCCCTGCGTCTGCCGGCCGCACCCACCGGCTGGCACGCCCCTGAACCCCCCCACCTCACCGGCCTGCTGTACGAGGTCGTGGTGGACCGGCAGCTCGACGCGCTGGCCGCCGGGCTGCGGGTCAAGGTCGCGCCCCGGCTGCTGGCGGGCAACGCCGCATCCGCGCTGGCCGAGGCGGCCCGCGCCGTCCTGGCGGCCAGAGGGGATCTGCGCGAGCCGCTCGCAGGGCTCGTCGACGACCTGCTGAGGACCGGCCGGCTGGCCGGCACCGGAAAGGTCCTGGGCCCGGACCTGAGCTTCCGCAGGCGCAGTTGCTGCCTCTATTACCGGGTGCCCGCGGGAGTGAAGTGCGAGGACTGCTCGCTGGCCGAATGAATTCCGGCAATTCCTGGCCGAACAGGGTATTGAGCAATCCGGCGCCACAGCCCTAATCTGACAATGCAATCAGCTCGCAACTGCACAGGATGTGCAAGTGAGTTGGCGGGTCCTGTGCCGATCTGAGGAGGACGCACATGGCGCACCACGGCTGGGCCGAACCTGAGGAGCCCCAGAAGGGCCTGAAGTCCCACACCCCGGCGATCGACGCCCCGTTCGAGTGGCGTGAGGACGTCGAGGACGAGCAGACCGAGAGCTGAGCACCAGGCGGGGGATGACGCACCGTCACCCCCCGCACCTGCCCGTGCCGTACCACCGGACCGGAGAGGAACGCCAGACACCGTGGTGCCAGGCCTCATCGAACGGGTCACCCGCGATCGCCCCCGGGTCGAGACCGTGCCGAGCTGCGTCTCCTACAGCGCCCATCTGTCGGCACGCCCCGAGTACGCCCACCGGGTGGTCGACACCGTCACCGCGGGCGCCGCGCTCGGCGACCACGACAGGGCACGTGCCGCGGCCATGGGCGAAGCGGTCGAACGCTACTGCGGCAACGCCGTTCCGCCCGTACTGACCGTCGCCTCCCACGCCCGGCTGACCCGGGAGGGCAGACCCGCCGTCGACCCCCGGGAGTTCGCCCTCTACTCGCCCTCCCAGCACGCCCGGCGCGGCTTCCCCTTCGTCGCCATGACGCGCGACCTGGAGATCGCCTGGGTGCGGGGCACGGACCTCACCGACGGGGAAGAGGTCCTCGTCCCCGCGTCCCTGGCCTATGTCAACTACTTCCGTGGCCCGCACTGCGCGGAGCCGCCCACCAACTACCCCCTCCTGGCGGGCACGGCCGCCGGCACCAGTCCCGGGCGGGCACGACGCGCGGCGCTGGAGGAGGTGCTGGAGCGCGACGCCGTGACCCTGTGGTGGCTGAGCGGTGCGCCGGCCTCGGTTCTGGTCCCGGAACCGGGCGGCCGCGTCGCCGCCGCGGCCGGCGAGGCCCGAACCGCGGGCCTGAAGGTGACCTTCCTGCACATCCCGTCGACGTACGACGCCACGGTCGCCGGCGCGTTCGTCGAGGACCCCGGACGGCAGCTGGTCGCGTTCGGCAGCGCCTGCCGCGCCACCGCCGAGGAGGCGGCGGCCAAGGCCCTCACCGAGGCCGTCGGCATGCACGAGACCGGTCTGGAACTCCTCGACGACGACGAAGACTTCTGGACCGGGGTCCGCGCGGGCCACCACGGCCACCGGCCCTACCGGCCCTACCGGCCGTACCGGAGCGACCGTGGCTACCGGGACGGCTTCCGGCCCGATCTGCGCGACATCAACGACGTCCGCCTGCACGTGCAGCTGTACCTCGACCCGCGCATGCAGGACTCCCGGCTCGACCGGCTCCGCAGTCCGCGGACCCCGCCGCCCGGCGAGGTCGTCCGCGCGGCGAGGCCCCTCGACCTGCGTACCGTCGCCGTCGATCTGACCACACCGGAGGTCCGTGCCGCGGGGCTGCATGTCGCCCGCGTGCTCGTACCCGGCCTCACCTGCAACGCCCCGGCCGCCTTCCCCTTGCTGGGCGGGCGCCGGCTGTACGAGGAACCGGTCGCTCGCGGCTGGGTGCCCGGCCCGCTCACGGAGGACGGCCTGGTGCTCGATCCCCTGCCGTTCTCCTGACCGTTGTGCACCACCGACGCCCCCCTCACGACGTACGGAAGGAGCGCCGCATGCGCCTCGGGCTGGCCCTCGGCTACGGCGGAGAACCCATCGAGCAGGTGCTGCCGATCGTCGAACGAGCCGAGCGGATCGGTGTCGACTCGGTGTGGGGCGTGGAGGAGTACGGCCCCGACGCCGTCAGCGTCCTCGGCTACCTCGCCGCCCGGACCGAGCGGATCGGACTCGGCTCCGCCGTCATGCAGATCCCGGCGCGCACCCCGGCCGCCACCGCGATGACCGCGATGACCCTCGACATGCTGTCGGGCGGCCGCTTCCGGCTCGGCCTCGGCCTGTCGGTCCCCTGGATAGCCGAGGGCTGGCACGGCCAGCCCTACGACCGGCCCCTGCGGCGGACCCGGGAGTACGTCGGCATCGTCCGCAAGGCGATCGCCCGCGACGAACGCGTCACGCACGACGGTGAGATCTACCAACTCCCCTACCGCGGACCGGGATCCAGCGGACAGGCGCGGCCGGTGAAGTCGGAGATGACCCCGCTGCGGCCCCACATCCCGCTCTACCTGGGCGCCATCGGGCCCCGCAGCGTGGCGCTGACCGGTGAGATCGCCGACGGCTGGCTCTCCGGTCTGTACGCCCCCGAGCACGAGGCGGCCCTGACGCGGCCGCTGGACGAGGGCCTCGCACGGGCCGGCCGCGCACCCGGCGAAGTGAGCATCTGCCCGATCCTCTACGTGGCACGCGCCGGCACCGTCGAGGAGGGCCGCGACGCGCTGCGGCCGCTGTTCGCCCATCTGATCGGAGCGGTCGGCCCCGGCGTCCGCAACACCTACTTCGACGTGGCCTGCCAGATGGGATACGAAGGGCCGGCGCACGCGATCCGCACCCGGCTCGCCGAAGGCCACAAGGGTGAGGCCGTCGCCGCCGTCCCCGACACGCTGCTGGACCAGGTCGCGCTCGTCGGCCCGCTGCCCGCGATCGTCGACCGGATCATCGCCTGGAAGGACTCCCGCGTGGACACCCTGATCCTGCTCGACCGCGACATCGAGCTCCTGGAAGCCGCCCAGGCCGCGCTGTGACGGACTCCTTCCCGGCGGAGCCTGCCGCGGGGGACCCCCATGGGGCTGCCCCTTCGGTGAAGGACTCCTCCGGCGACGAACCGGGCGGGCCGACCCCAGCGGGCGGGCCGGCCCCACCCGCCGAGTCGGCCCCACCCGCCGTCCGGGCCGTCTGGAGGCTGGCGTACCCGCTGCTGATCGCAGGTCTCACCCAGATCGTCCTGAACATCGTGGACACGGTCATGCTGGCCCGCCTGTCCACCGAAGCCCTCAGCGCCTTCGCGCTCGCCGCCCCCGTGTACCTGGTGGCGCTCATCGTCGTTCGCGGCTGGGCGACCGCCGTCCAGGTGCTGGTCGCCCAGCGCCACGGCGCGGGCCGCCCGGACGAGGTCGCCTGGGTGGTCCGCGCCGGTGTTCTCACGGCACTCGGCGCGGGCGTCGTCGTCGGGGCGCTGCTGTACGCGTCGGCCACACCCGTGCTGACCGTGCTCGGCGCCCCGCAGGACCTCATCGGGCCCGGCACCGCCTATCTGCGCGTGCTGGCCTGGGCCGTGCCCGTCGCCGCCGTGTCGTTCACACTCCAGGGCGCCTGTGCCGGGATCGGCGCGACCCGGGTCTCCATGTACACGGCGGTGCTGGTCAACGCCGTGAACCTGCCCCTCGGCCTGCTGCTCGTCTTCCGGGCCGGCCTGGGCGTCACCGGCGCCGCCGTCGCCACCCTGGCCGCCACCGCCGCCGGGACCGGCCATCTGCTGCTGTACTGCCGCACCCGCCTGCTCCGGACGACCGGCGAACCGGCCGGCAGCACCGGGGACATCACGCGAAACCTGTGGCGCATCGGCTGGCCCGAGATGAGCACCCTGGGCATCGGCTACGTCAACGAAGCCCTGCTCGCGGGTTTCGCCGCGCGGATGGGCACCCACGACCTGGCGGCGTACCGCATCGTGGACAACCTGCTCCTGGTGGTCTTCACCGTCCTGGCCTCCGGCGCCTCCGCGGTCATGGTCCTGGCCGGGCAGGAACTCGGCCGGGGCGACCGCGGCCGGGCCGACGACTGGCACCGGGCGGGTACGAGGCTGCTGCTGCTCCTGCTCGCCCTGCCGGCGGCGGTCGCACTGCTCCTCGGACGGCCACTGATCTCCCTGATCACCGAGGACCCGGTGGTCGCCCGGCTGGCCTGGGAGACCACGCCCCTGGCGCTGCTGAGCATGGCACCGATGGTGTTCGCGATGACGCGGGGCTCACTGCTGCGGGCCGCGGGGGACACCCGGTCGGTCATGACCGCGTCCATCACCTCGGACTACACGCTCCTCATCCCGCTCGGCTGGCTCCTCGGCGTCCACCTCGGCCTGGGCCTGACCGGCCTCTATCTGGCCTGGACGGCATTCGCCCTGCTGCACGCCCTGCTGCTCCACCTGCGCTACCGGCGCCGGTTCCGGACCGGGGCGCGAACGCCGGACGCGGCTGTCCCGGGGTAGGGGTGACGGACTGATCTGTTCCGGGGCTCCACCGCATGCCGGGACGGCCCGGAAGGCGGCACCGCCGCGTTGAACGTTGGTGCCGCCCTCTGTCTGCGGTCGGCGCTGCGACCGTTGCGCCACTTCCTGCCGGCCCGGGCATCGGTCCCGACGAGCCGGCAGGCTTCCTCGTTGCTGTGGCCCTGCTGCACGAGCCGGAAGTGTTCACGCGCTCCCGGCTCGACTTCAGGAGGCGGGCAGCTCCGTGCGGACCGTGCGGGCCGCGGCCACCAGGTTCTCCAGGGACGCCCGGGTCTCCGGCCAGCCGCGGGTCTTCAGACCGCAGTCCGGGTTGACCCACAGCCGCTCGGCCGGGATCGCCCTGAGGCCGGTGCGCAGCAGTTCGGCGGCCTCCTCGGCGCTCGGGACGCGCGGGGAGTGGATGTCGTACACGCCGGGCCCGGCCTCGCGCGGATAGCCGTGCGCGGACAGTTCGCGGGCGACCTGCATGTGCGAACGGGCGGCCTCCAGGCTGATGACGTCCGCGTCGAGGTCGTCGATCGCCTGCACGATGTCCCCGAACTCGGCGTAGCACATGTGCGTGTGGATCTGGGTGTCCGGCCGAACGCCGCCGGTGGTGAGCCGGAACGCCTCCGTCGCCCACGCCAGGTAGGCGGCGTGGTCGGCCGAGCGCAGCGGCAGGGTCTCGCGCAGCGCCGGCTCGTCGACCTGGATGACGGAGGTCCCGGCCGCCTCCAGGTCGCCCACCTCGTCCCGCAGAGCGAGGGCGACCTGGCGTGCGGTGGCGCCGAGGGGCTGGTCGTCACGGACGAAGGACCACGCGAGCATGGTGACCGGCCCGGTGAGCATGCCCTTGACCGGACGGCCGGTGAGGGACTGGGCGTACGTCGTCCAGCGCACCGTCATCGGCTCGGGGCGGGAGATGTCGCCGGCCAGGATCGGCGGGCGGACGTACCGGGTGCCGTACGACTGGACCCAGCCGTGCTGGGTGGCGAGATAGCCGGTGAGCTGCTCGGCGAAGTACTGGACCATGTCGTTGCGTTCGGGCTCGCCGTGCACGAGGACGTCGAGGCCGGTCTTCTCCTGGAAGGCGATCACTTCCTGGATCTCGGCCTTGATGCGCTCCTCGTAGCCGGCGTCGTCGATCCGCCCGGCCCGCAGATCGGCGCGGGCGGCGCGCAGCTCGCCGGTCTGCGGGAAGGAACCGATGGTCGTGGTCGGCAGCAGGGGCAGGCCGAGGTGGGCGCGCTGGGCGGCGGCCCGCTCGGCGTAGGGCTGGGAGCGGCGGGCGTCGGCCTCCGTGACGGCGGCGGCGCGGGCGCGGACGGCCGGGTCATGGGTGATCGGCGAGCCGGCGCGGGACGCGAGGTCGGCACGGTTGGCGGCCAGCTCCGCCGTGACCGTGCCGGTGCCCTGGGCGAGGCCCCTGGCGAGAGTGACGACCTCGGCGGTCTTCTGCCGGGCGAAGGCGAGCCAGCGCAGGATCTGCGGCTCGATGTCCCGCTCCGCAGCGGTGTCCAGGGGCACGTGCAGCAGCGAGCAGGAGGCGGCCACGTCGACGCGGTCCGCCAGGCCCAGCAGGGTACCGAGGGTGGCCAGGGACTTCTCCAGGTCGTTGACCCAGATGTTGCGGCCGTTGACGACGCCGGCGACGAGACGCTTGCCCGGCAGACCGCCGACGGCGGCGAGGGCGTCCAGGTTGGCGGCGGCGGCCTCGGTGAAGTCCAGCGCGAGACCCTCGACGGGGGCCTTGGCCAGGACCGGCAGGGCGTCGCCGAGCCGGTCGAAGTACGAGGCGACGAGCAGCTGGGGCCGGTCGGGCAGGGCGCCGAGCTCGCGGTAGGCGCGGGCCGCGGCGTTCAGCTCGGCGGGCGTGCGGTCCTGGACGAGGGCGGGTTCGTCGAGCTGAACCCACTCGGCGCCCGCCGCGCGCAGGTCGGCGAGGACCTCGGCGTACACCGGCAGGAGCCGGTCCAGCAGAGTGAGCGGTTCGAAGTCCGCGGGGACGCCTGGCGCGGGCTTGGCGAGCAGGAGGTAGGTGACGGGGCCGACGAGGACCGGGCGGGCCGTCGGACCCAGGGCGAGGGCCTCCTTCAGCTCGGCGACCTGCTTGGTGGAGTCGGCGGCGAACACGGTGTCCGGACCCAGCTCGGGAACCAGGTAGTGGTAGTTGGTGTCGAACCACTTGGTCATCTCCAGCGGCGCCACGTCCTGGGTGCCGCGGGCCATGGCGAAGTAGCCGTCGAGCGCGTCGGCGGTGACGGCCTCCCGGTGCCGGGCGGGGATCGCGCCGACCATGACGGTGGTGTCGAGAACATGGTCGTAGTACGAGAAGTCGCCGGTCGGTACCTCGTGGATGCCGGCCTCGGCGAGCCAGCGCCAGTTGCCGGCGCGCAGCTCGGCGGCGGTGGCTCGGAGGGCGTCCGCGGTGACGCGGCCCTTCCAGTAGCCCTCGATCGCCTTCTTCAGTTCCCGGTTCTGACCCTGGCGGGGGTAGCCGTACACGGTGGCCCGTGCTGCCGCGGCTGCGGACTTCGATGTCACGGAGATCTCCTTCGCGAGATGAATCCCTGAGAACCCGGAGACGGGACGAGAACGCGAAGGGTGACGGACCGGACGGAAACGACCCCGCGCGGCACAGCGCGGTCGTCCGCCTGGTATGTACGCCGACCCGCCCTCGAGGTCACCGGGATGTCCGCGCACGAGGGTTCGCGCGCGGGCAGTTGGCAGGTCTTCGGACTCGCGGGCACGCCTCGTGTCGTACGAGACACCTACTGGCCGTCGCTTCCCAGGCCCTCTTCCTCGGGCCCAGTGCGTGTGACGGCGGTCGTTCCCACTCACCGCTGCGGGGCAGTCCCGGATTCCCACCGGGTTCCCTCTTGCGACGCATCCCGCCTGGCGGACGGGGCGAACCAGCTGCGCGCACCACCCTACGCGGCGTCGCGCGGGCGGGGAGGGCAGGTCCGGCATTCGGATGGTGAAGTCGGACACGGAGACGTCACGCACCGCGCGATGCCCGGGAACCAACCGCCCTCCGCTTCCGACACCTGTTCAGGAGCGAGGAGGTGGCATGGAAGGACTGGACGTCGTGATGCGCGAAGTCGCCTGCCGGCACGGCCGCGTGGAGGCCGTGCGGGGCGTCGACCTCGACATCGCGGCCGGCGGGCGGGTGGCGCTGACCGGTACCAACGGCTCGGGCAAGACCACGTTGCTGCGGGCGGTGCTCGGCCTGCACCGCCGGGCCGGCGGCCGGATCCTGGTGGGCGGCCGGGACACCCGCAGCGCGGCCGAGTGGGCGTGGCGGCGCCGGGCGTGCGCGTGGATTCCGCAGAAGCCGGCGGCTGGCCGTTTCCCGCTGCTGGCCGGGGAGTTGCTGGCCAGTGGCGGTGCCAGGGCCGAGGCGGTCGAGGCGGCGGCGAAGCTGGGCGTCGGGCAGCTCGTGGACCGGCCGTTGCACACCCTGTCCGGCGGCCAGTTGCAGCGGATGTACCTGGCGCGGGCGGTCGGCTGTGTCGCCGCGGGCGCCGGCGTGCTGCTGGCCGACGAACCCACCGCGGCACTCGACTTCGCCGGGCAGGAGGAGGCCGCCGACGTGCTGCTGTCCCTGCCGGTGACCGTCGTGGTCGTCACCCACGACCGGGCGCTGGCCGACCGCTGCGACCGGGTGCTGGAGATGGCCGCGGGCAGTCTGCGGGAGGTGCGGTGACCGCCCTGGCCGCGGCCGACGTCGGCCAGCTGCTGCAACTCGTCCCGGTCCAGCGTGCGGGTGCCGCCCTGCTGCTGGCGGCCGTGGGCCTGCCCGTGGTGGGCGTCGTGATCGTCGGCCTCGACATCATGCCGGTGCGGTTCGCCATGATGCATGTGGCGCTGCTCGGCATCGCGGTCGGTCTGCTGACCGGGCTCGACCCGATGCTGTGCGCGCTCCTCGCCTGCGCCCTCGCCGGAGCCGGGGTCGCGCCGCTGGCCCGCACCCCGGACGGGCTGTCGGGGGCGATGGGCCTGCTCATGAGCCTGGCGATCGCGGCGGCGCTGCTCGTGCTGGCGGTCTCCGGGGTCAACGCGGCGGGCGCGTTCGCCCTGCTGTGGGGATCGATCCTCTCCGTGGACACGGCCGACCTGTGGGTGATCGGTGCCCTGGCCGTCGCCGTCCCGGCCCTGTTCTGGTGGCGGCGCCGCGACCTCGCCCTGCTGCTGTACGACCGTGAACTGGCCCTGTCCTCGGGCGTCCGGGTCGAGCGGCTCACCCTGGTGCTGCTCGTCCTGGTCGCGGTGGCCGTCGCCGGAGCCATCAAGCTCACGGGCGCGCTGCTCGTCGACGCCCTCACCTTGCTGCCCGCGCTCGCCGCCCGCCGCCTCGGCACCTCCCTGAAGTCCATCACCGCCTGGGCGGTCGGCATCGGAGTCGCCGTGAACCTCACCGGGTTCCTCGTCGCCCTCCGCTTCGACTGGCCGCCCGGGCCCGTCCTCGTCCTCACCGCCGGCGTGGTCGTCCTCGCCGTCCATCTCATACCCGAACGGAGAATCAGCTCATGGCGCGCACCCGCGTCCGCAACTCTTCCCTCCTCGCACTGACCCTCGCCGCGGGGCTCGCCCTGACCACGACCGGCTGCGGCGGCGACACCGGGTCCGGTTCCGCGTCGACCGCGCCGCCGGCGTCGTCCGGGGCCAAGGACTCCTCGCCGGTGGTCGTCGCCACCACCACCTGGGAGGCCGCCCTCGCCAAGGCGGCCGGCGCCGGGGACGTCGAGGTCATCGTCCCGCAGTCGGTGCAGCACGCCCCCGACTACGACCCCAAGCCCTCCGACCTCGCGGCGGTGGCGGACGCCGACTACGTGCTCTACGCGCCCTTCGAGCCGTACGCCGCGAAGATCAAGGAGGCGGCCGGGTCCGACGCCGAGCTGGTCGAGGTCGCTCTCGACAACGACGCGGACAAGGCGAAGGCCGAAGTCGCCCGTCTGGCCCAGCTGTTCGGCACCCAGGACGCCGCCGCGCGGTGGACCGCCTCCTTCGACTCGCAGTACGCGGCGCTGCAGAAGGGCCTGAAGGCCAAGTGGCCGCAGGGGAAGCGGCCCACCGTCGTCGCCCAGGTGTTCACGACGTGGGCGGCGAAGCTGGCGGGCGCCGAACTCGCCGGCACCTTCGGGCCCGAGGCCGTGACGGCGAAGCAGCTGTCCGAGCTGTCGAAGACCAAGCCCCGACTCGTCCTGGACAACGCACACATGACGACGGGTACGGTGCTGCCCGACTCGGGCGCGGAGCAGGTCGAGATCGTCAACTACCCGGGGACGGACCTGGACCTGCTGGCGGTCTACCGTCAGGCGGCGAAGACGGTGGAGACGGCGATGGCCGCGTCGTAGCGGCTTCGCGTCACGCACCGAGGGGGCCGCCCGCGCCGGACGGCCCCCACTGTGCGTGGCGGACTCAGCTTGCCGGGGCCAGCGGCTGCTCCGGGCCCGGCTGTGCGGCGAATCGTTCCCGCAGTACGGCACGGTCCGGCTTGCCCGCCGGGGTGAGCGGCAACTCCGCGACGACCAGCAGGCGTTCGGGGTGCTTGCGCCGCTCCAGCCCCCGCTCGTCGAGGTGGGCGCACAGCTCGTCGAGCGCCGGTGCCCGGCCCTCGCGCGGCACCACGCACGCCGCGAGCCGCTCGCCCATCAGCGGATCGGGCACGCCGACGCACACCACGTCCCGGACCAGCGGATGGCTCGCCAGCGCGATCTCCACCTCCGCCGGGCTGATGTTGGCCCCGCCACGGATCACCACGTCCTTGAGCCGGCCGACGATCCGCAGGACACCGTCCTCCTGGAGCAGCCCGAGGTCGCCGGTGCGCACCCAGCCGTCGTCGGTGCGGTAGCGGGCGTCCAGCTCCGGGGCGGCCACGTAGCACAGCGGGGTCATCGGGCCGCGGGCCACGATCTCGCCGACCGTGCCGCTGGGCAGCTCCCGCAGTTCGCGGGTACCGGGCGAGGCGATGCGGATGTCGGCCACGCGCGGGTCGGGGTGGCCCGCGACGACGCCCGGCCCGTCACCCCCCAGCACCTCGGCGGCCAGCCCCGTATGGCAGTTGACGCCGTCGGCCGAGCCGTACAGGTTGACGACCGGGCAGCCGAAGACGCGCCCCGCCTCCTCCGCCGTGGCCTCGTCCAGCGGGGAGCCGCCGACCACGAGGGCGGTGGGCGGGGTGAACTTCGGGTGGTCCCCTTCGGCGACACGGTCGAGCATCATCCGGATCATGGTGGGCACGCCGAGGACATGGGTCGGCTCGTGCTCGGCGAGGGCCTGGAGAGCGGCCTCGGGCGTGAAGTGCTCGAGCAGCACGAGGGTGCCGCCGTGCCGGGCGAGCGCCACGGCGGTGCCGTTGCTGCCGAACGCGGAGGCCAGCGGCACCAGGAACAGGCAGCGCGGCGGCTGCCCGCCGGTCATCAGGGAGGCGAGGAAGTTGCCGCGCCCGCCCGCCAGCGCGTTGTGCGAATACGCCACCATCTTCGGTTCCGCCTCGGAGCCGGACGAGACGAGGATGCGCGCGGCGGAGTCCGGGTGGGGTCGGGCCGGGGCGAAGGTCTTCGGGTCCGTGCGCAGCAGCTCGGACAGTGCCACCGCACCCTCGGGCGCGGTGCCGGGCCCGGCGGCCACGACGGTGCGCAGGGCGGGCAGCTCACCGGCCAGGGCGAGCAGACCGGCCGCGTGCCGGTTGCCCCGGTGCTCGGTGGCCGCGACGACCGCGACCGCCTCCGATCTGGCGAGCAGCGACGCCGCCTCCCGCCCGCCGCGCCCCACCGGGAAGGGCAGCGCCACGGCTCCCAGCGCGGCCAGCGCCAGGTCGGCGACGACGGCGTTACGGCCGTTGGGCAGTTGTACCCCGACCACGTCGCCGGCGCGTATGCCCAGACCGGACAGGCCCGCGGCGAGACATCGCACCTTGCGGTCGAGGGCGGTGTAACAGAGCTTTCCCTTGGCGTCGAGGACCGCCGTGCGGTGCGGGTCGGCGATCTGGTGGGCCCGGTGGAGGCTGTAGAGGTCGAGGTCGGGGCAGGTGCCGTCGACGGCCCAGGAACGGCGCAGTTCGGCGGGCAGCAGGTCGTGCAGGGTGACGGTCATGCGAAGCTCCAGGGGTCGGGCACGGCGGGGGCGCCGTGCGCGTCGCGGCTGATCGAGCCGGTGGCGAGCAGGCCGGCGAGATCGGTGACGACCGGGACGGCCGTCAGCCCACGGCCTCGCAGGTGCTCCACGGCCTGCGCGGTGGACCGTGCGCGCATGTCGTGCGGGATCGCGGCGTGGTCCGGGAGGGCGATCCAGCCGTCGGCCGTGCGCAGCGGACGGCGGAAGCCCGCCGGCTGCCGGGGGTCGAGCCCTTGCGCCGCCCGGGCGCGCGCGGGTGCGGTGAGGACGTCGGCGGCGCCGAGCAGGGACGAGTCCACCCGGACGCCGCAGCCCGTGCGCTCCCGCAGCAGCAGGCCCGCCAGCACCGCCTCGGTGCCCAGCAGCCCGCCCAGCACGTCGAGCAGGGTCATCAGCGACGGTGCCGGCGACTCGTCCGCGGGGCGGGCGGCCTCACCGACGCCGGTACGGGCCTGCACCATGAAGTCGGTGCCCATGGGCGCGCCGGTCAGCCGGCCGGCCCAGCCGCTGGTGTACGCGTAGACCAGTGCCGGGTTGACGGCGGCCAGATGTTCGTGGTCCAGGCCGAGTCGGGCGGCCTTGCCCGGCGCCCAGTTGTGCAGGAACACATCGGCCCGCGCCGCCATCTCGCGCAGCCGCTCGCGGTCGGAGGACGACTTGATGTCCACCTCCACCGCCTTCTTGCCCCGGTTGAGCGCCAGCCAGCGTGCCGAGACCCCCGAGCAGGCGGGCGGCATGCCCCGCAGCGGGTCACCGCCCGGCGGCTCGATCCGGACGACCTCGGCGCCCAGCAGCCCGAGCAGATGGGCGGTGAGGGGTGCCTGGATGCGGCGCCCCGCCTCCAGGACGGTCAGCCCGGCGAGCGGGGCGTCCACCGGTGCCGTCGTCCCGGTGTACGACGCCTGGTGCGGAGCCAGCTCCCACGGTGGCGCTCCGTCGTACTCGGCGGCACGCCGCGCGAGCGACGACAGCGGGCACACGTCGACACCGGCGTCCCCGGCGGCCGCCCGGACCCGCTCCCAGGAGCACGCCCGCGCGCTCTCGTGCAGCACGGGCGGGAAGGGCGCGCAGGCGGTCGCGTAGCGGAACTGGAAGGGCCGCCAGCCCCGTCTGATCGCCTCCTCGGGAGCGCCGAGCGCCCGCCAGAACGCGGCCCAGCCGCCCGGGTCGAGCGTTTCCAGCTCGAAGAGCGTGCCGTCTCTCGTGGCGAACGGCGGCCCGCCCGGGGCGAGTTCGGCGGCCTCGCCTTCCTCGGCCCCGGCGGCGGCCAGGTACTGCGAGACGGCCAGCAGCCCGGCCCGCTCCGCGCTCACGTGCGCACCGGGGAGGCGACCGCCGCGGGCCTGCGCGAGCAGCCCGGCCAGCAGCGCCTGCACGGTGAGTACGCCGGTGGCGGTGGCCGCGTAGTCGACGGCGAGTCCGCGCGGGCCGCCGTCGCGACGGCCGTGCACGGCCATGACGCCGGTGGCCGCCTGGACGGTCGCCTCGTCGACGACGCCGTCACCCCACGTCGTACGGGCGGTGACCGCGTCCGGCCAGGATGGCCGTCCGGAGACGGCGAACCGGCCGCCCGGACGGCCGTCACCGTCGGCGCCCATCAGGCGCAGATGTTCCGCGACCAGGCCGTCCGCCGGCCCCGGCGGGCCCGAGGTCTCCATGCGCAGCCCCTCGAGCGGCCGGGCTGCGCGTAGGGTGATGGGTGTGGCTGGAGTTGCCATGCCTTTCCTTCCTGACGCTCGGGAACCCGGGGGCGGTCGCCCCCGACCTGTTCCACGACAAGAGCAGTCGGACCGGCGAGGGCCGGAGTTCCCACGGGAGCGGAGGAAAGTGGTGCGAGTGACGCAGGGTGACCCTCAATGCCCGGCCGGTGTACAGGAGTTGCGGGATCGGGTGGCGGAGTTCGTCCGCGAGCGGGTCATGCCCCAGGAGCCCGTGCTCGACGCGGGCGGTCCGCGGGCGGGCGCCGTGCTGGCCCGGCTACGGAAGGAGGCGAAGGAGGCCGGTCTGTGGGCCTTGCCGCACCCCGCCGAACTCGGCGGTCAGGGACTGCCGTTGCGCTCGTACGCGCACATCGCCGAGGCCGAGGGCGCGAGCGACCACGGCCCGGCGGCACTGGGTTCGGCGTCGCTGCTGGACACCCTGATGCTGTGGCGGCACGGCAGCGCGCGCGTCCGTGAGACGTACGTCCCCGCGCTCGTCGCCGGCGACCTGAGGGCCTGCTACGCCATGACCGAGCCCGACGTTCCCGGGACCGACCCCTTCTCCACCACGACCCGCGCCGAGCAGACAGGGGACGGGGCCTGGCGGCTCAGTGGCCGCAAGTGGTTCACCAGTGGCGCCGCGGACGCCGACCTCGTCACCGTGCTGGCGCGGACGGACGGATCGGCACCCGACCGTGAGGGGCTGTCGCTGCTGCTGGTGCCCACCGCTTCGGCGGGCTTCGGGGTGGTGCGCGATCTGCCCGTCCTCGGCGCGGCGGGCCAGGCCGAGATCGAACTCGGCGCGGTGAACGTCGACGCCGACCACCTGGTCGGGGAGCGTGGGGCGGCGCTCGCCGTCGCCGGGGAGCGGCTCCGACTCGGGCGGACCCTGCGCTGTCTGCGGTGGCTCGGACAGGCTCAGCGCGCCTTCGGCCTGATGCGCGAACGCGCCCTCGCCCGGACCCGCTCCCGCGGTCCGCTCGGCGACCTCCAGCTGGTCCAGCGGCACGTCTTCGAGTCCCTGCTGGCCCTGCGCACCACCCGGCCGCTCGTGCACGAGGCCGTGGCCCGGCTGGACGCCGGACTCGACGCCCACGTGGAGGTGGGCCTGGCCAAGGTGGCGGCGGCCCGGACGCTGCAGCAGGTGGCCGACGCGGCGATACAGGTGTACGGCGCGGAGGGGCTGGGCCCGGACACCGCGCTGCCCGCCCTCTACCGCACCGGCCGCACGGCACGCATCCTGGACGGCCCGGACGAGCTGCACATCACCTCGGTGGCCCGCCGGGTGCTGCGGACGGTCCCTTCCTAGAGGGGCTCTTCGGCCTGTGACACGGCGTCAGGCGGGCCCGTGGTCAGGCGGGCCCGTGGTCATACGGGCTCGTGGTCATACGGTCTCGTCGTCACGTCGGCTCGTGGTCAGGCGGGCTCGTGGTCAGGCGGGCCCGTGGTCAGGCGGGCCCGTGGTCATGCGGGCCCGTGGTCATACGGGCTCGTCGTCACGTCGGCTCGTGGTCATGCCGACTGGTCGTCAAGCGGGCTCCTCGTCGGGCGGGTTCGTGGTCATGCGGGCTCGTCGTCATTCCGGCTCGACGAGGCCGGTGAGGAGGGCGAGCGCGTACGCGAGGAAGAAGTCGCCCCAGATCAGCTCGTGCCGGACGGCCGTCGCGGAGGCGAGGTCGTAACAGCCGTCCAGCAGGCGGCCGTCGCCGGTCAGGTGGGAGCGGACCAGCTCGTCGAGGACGGCGACGGCCCGGCTCCGGTGTCCGAGGAGGAGCAACGCCGTGGCGGTGACGGCCGCCGCCGAGGTGTCACGGGGGCCGTCGGGCCGCGCCGCGTCGGCGAGCGGCACGAGGTCCCCGGGCATCAACTCGGCCGTCACGTCGACGAGTTCTCCGAAACCCGCGTGAGGTACGGCCTCGGCCACCGCCAGCAGCAGCCAGGCCGGCCCCCGGCTCCAGCCCGGCGGCGGCTCCTCCCGGGCGGTCCAGCCCGCGGTCGGTTCGTGCTGCCACGCCCAGTGCCGGGGCCGCTGCCCGAGGCACAGGCCGAGGTGGCGCCGCAGATGGGACACGGCCATCTCCGCGTCCACGGTGGCGAGCAGCGGCACCAGCCCCGGCACACCGTCCGCGCGGGCCAGCATGCGCGGCCCGCCGAACGCGGAACCCCAGGGCACCAGGCCGAGTTCGCCGTCGAAGGCGTCCCGGCAGGCCCGGGCGGCCCGCTCCCGCAAGGTGAGATCACCGTCGTCGGCGAGGACGGTGCCGTACCAGAAGATCAGCCCCCGTGTGGCGGTGTCCGCCTCGGTCCAGTCCGTGAGCCGGGCGGTGCACAGCCGCGCGGCCTCCCGGTCCGCCGGATCGCCGGTGCTCCGGGCGCGCAGCCACTGCAGTCCCGCCCAGAAACCGCCGGTCCACGAGCCGCGCCCGGTCGTCGTCCATCTCCCGTCCGGGTCCGCGTACAGCGGGAAGCGGTCGCCGGCCCCGGCACGGGTGACGGCGACCCTGTCGAGTACGGATTCCAGGGCCGGACGGGCCCATGCCGGGCACTGCGCGTCCGGCACGCCCGCGCTCACGACCCTGCGCCCGTGCGACGCGTGCGCAGCGCCCACAGCACGGCGACCGCGCCCGCGCCCGCGAACTCGCCCGCGACGAGCCCCCATCCGGCGCCGTACCGTCCGGCCTCCGCCAGCAGACCGAACAAGGGCGGCCCGATCGCGAACCCGGCGAAGAACCCGGCCGACACGAGCGCGGAGTCCTGGCCCGCCCGGCCGGGCGCGGCACGCTGCATCACCAGCACCATGGACACCGCGTTGGCGGCCACCGCGAACAGTCCCACGGCCACCGCGGCGGCCCAGGCGAGCGGCGGGGCGGACGCGGAGAGGGCGAGCAGCAGCGCCGCCACCACCGCCCCCGCCGCCAGCAGCCCCGGCAGCCACACCGACCATCGGGGGCGGCCGGCGAGCTTCGACCAGCCGACCCGCCCCGCGATCCCCGCCACGCCCAGCACGGCCACCAGCGCGCCCGCGGCGGTGGGGCCGAGGCCGAGCCGCTGGGCGCCGTACAGCGCCAGATAGGTGTTCACCGAGGCGATACCGCAGCCCAGCAGCAACGAGAAGACCATCAGCCAGGCGATCGTGCCGCGCGGCACCCACGCCGCCGGAGTGGATTTCGCCGGCGGGTCGGCGGGCAGCGCACGCGCCGCCCACACGGCCGCCACGACCGCGGCACCCGCAGCCGTCCACACCGCTCCCCGCCACCCGGCGAGGCCCGCGAGCGCCGCGAGCGGCAGCCCGGCCGCGAAGGCCCCGAGCTGCACCCCCGACTGCTTCATCCCGGTCACCGAGCCCCGCCGGGCGGGCGGCACGACGGCCAGAATCGCCTTGTTCGTCGCCGGGTTGGCCAGTGCCTGCGGCAGCCCGCCGAGCGCCACGGCCGCCAGCAGGAAGCCGGAGCCGGGCGCCGCGCCGATGAGGGCCAGCGCCAGTGCCGACACCGCGAGCAGCGCGACGAGACACCGGCGCGGACCGACCCGGTCCACCACCCGCCCGCCGACGGGCGAGAGCACGGTCGCCGTCGCGAACCCGACGGTCGTCGTCAGCCCCAGCACGGTGGGGGAGACGCCGAGTTCCGCCACCAGCCGCGGGCCCAGGGCCCCCAGCAGGAACAACTGCATCATCGAGAAGGCCATCGCGCAGGTCAGCAGCGCGGTCAGGGCACCACCCGCCCCGCCCCCCTCCGCCTTGCCCGCCCCGGCAGCCCTCCCCGTCGTGCTCCGACCCGTCGTCACAGACGCACCTCCCAGCAAGAGCAGTCGGGCCGGACCCGCTCCGGGTTCCGGCCCTCGCGGACCTCCGGGTGTGGCGTGTGCCACATGGGGCGAGCCCGGCGGATCAGGCGCCGCCGGACCGTGGCCCGACCACGGCGACCGGCTCCTTGCCGCACACCGTCTCCCAAGGGACCGTGCGGTCGCACCAGCGGTGCAGGAGCGTGCGGTCGTGGCCGACGGCGAGGAGGCCCGCGCCGGTCGTGCTGCGGTAGTCCTCGACGGCCGCGACCAGGGCGGCGGTGGTGGAGGCGTCGAGCATCGCGGTCATCTCGTCGCACACCAGCCAGCGGGGGCGCAGCACCAGGGCACGGGCGAGGCAGGCGCGCTGCAGCTGGCCGTCGCTGACTTCGTGGGGCTGTCTGCGCAGCAGGTCGGGGGTCAGTCCGACGGTGTCGGCGAGTTCGGGGACCCGCTGGGGGATCTCGTCACGCCGGCCGGTGGCGCGCAGGGGTTCGGCGATCAGGTCAATGAGCCTGAGGTGGGGGTCCGCGGAGAGCCGTGGCTGCTGGAAGACGACCCCGAAGGCGGTGCGCAGCTCACGGGGGGCGCGGTGACGCCAGCGCCGCACGGGTTCGCCGTCCAGGAGCAGAGCGCCCCGGTCGGGGCGGTGCAGGAGAGCGGCGACCCGCGCGAGGGTGGATTTGCCGCAGCCGCTGGGGCCGAGCAGTCCGACGGCCTCGCCGGGCGCGATGGCCAGGGAGGCGTTCCGTACGACGGGTGCGCGGCGGTCGTATCCTGCGGTGACGGCGCGTAGTTCAAGCACGGATGTCCTCGGGAGCCGGAACGGCAGGGCGCGGCGTTCGCGGGCCGTGACCTGTGAGCGGGTGGTGGCAGGCGACGGAGTCGGCCAGTGGCGGCAGCGCGGCGCAGCTGTCGGTGACCCGGTCGCAGCGCGCGGCGAAGGCACAGCCGTCGGGGAGTGCGCCGAGTTCCGGGGGCAGGCCGGGGACGGGCGTGAAGGCACGGTCGGGGAGGGCCTGCAGGAGGCCGCGGCTGTAGGGGTGCGCAGGGCCGGGGGAGCCGAAGAACGCCGTGGCGTCGGCGATTTCGACGATGCGGCCGGCGTACATGACGGCGATCCGGTCGGCGATGCGCTCGGCCGCCGCCAGATCGTGGGTGATCATCAGCAGCGCGCGCCCGGATTCCCCCGTGCCGTCCGGGCTGTCGATGTGACGGCGCAGTTCGTCGACCGTGCGGTCCACCAGATCGCGGTCCAGGCCCGTCGTCGGCTCGTCGGCGAGCAGCAGCGGGGCGTCGCCGACGAGGGCGAGCGCGGTGGCGGCGCGCTGGGCGAGGCCGCCGGAGAGCTGGTGCGGGTGGCGGTCGAGGTGGTCCACCGGGAACGCCGCACGGCCGGCGGCCGTCTCGGCGGCCGCGCGCAGGGCGGCCCGGCCCCGGACGCCGGTCAGTTCCTGAAGGGTTTCCTCCAGTTGGGAACGGATGGTGCGCACGGGGGTGAGATGCGCGGCCGGGCTCTGCGGGATCAGCCCGATCAGCCGGCCCCGTACGCGGCGTGCGAGGGTCCGCTCCCCGGCGGACAGCAGGTCGAGGTCGCCGAGCCGGGCCTCGCCCGCCGTCTGCGCGTTGGCCGGGAGCAGTCCGAGCAGGGCCGAGGCGAGCACGGACTTGCCGCAGCCGCTCTCGCCGATCAGGGCCAGGCACTCGCCGGCCGCCACGTCGAAGTGCGCGCCGCTGACGGCGGGGACATGGCCCCCGCCGGGCATCCGGAAACGCACCGAGAGCCCGCGTACGGACAGCACGGTTCGCTGCCCGGAGGGCTGCTCGGGCGGTCGCCGGGCCGGTCGTCCGGCGCGGCCCTGCATGGGCCGTTCGGCCTGGTCTCGGGCAGGCCGAACGGCGGGTTGCCGCGTCAGGCGCTCGGCCTGGCCATCGGCCGGCCGGCCGGCGGGTCGCCGAGGCAGACGCTCGGCCGGCTCCTGACCCGGGCGTTCGGCCGGTTCCCCGGCCGGAGGTTCAGCCGGGTGTTCGGCCGGTCGCTGAGGCGGTCGCTCGGTCACAGCATCAGCTCCGATCGGCGGCGGGGATTGATCCGCTCCCGCCAGGCGCCGGCGAGTCCGGCGATGGCGAGGGTGGGCACGATGATGAACAGGCCGGGGAAGAGGGTCGGCCACCACTGCCCGGCGAGCAGCGAGCCCCGGGCCGTCTGGATGAGGGTGCCCAGGCTCGCCGTGTGCGTGGGCAGCCCCAGCCCGAGGAAGGACAGGGCCGACTCGTGCCACATGGCGTGCGGCACCATCAGTACGGCGGCCAGCGCGGCCTGGGGCAGCACGCCGGGCAGCAGGTGCCGTACCGCCACCCGCCACCGGGAGGCACCCCCGCAGACGGCGGCGTCGATGTACGGCCGTGAGCGCAGCGAGAGCACCTCGGCGCGGACGATGCGCGCGGTCGACAGCCAGTGGGTGAGCGCGACCGAGACGACCACCGGCCAGACGCCGGGCCGGAACATGGCGACGATGAAGATGCCGAGCAGCAGGTGAGGCACGGAGGAGAAGGTGTCGACCAGACGCATGATGCCCCGGTCGAACCAGCCGCCCAGGGCGCCGGCGGTGGCCCCGACGGCCGTGCCGACCACGGTCGCCGTCAGCGCCGCCGCCACACCGACGAGCAGCGAGACCCGCAGACCGTACACGCAGCGCAGCAGCAGGTCCCGGCCGACGTCGTCGGTGCCGAAGGGATGTGCCCAGGAGGGCGGCTGCAGCTTGGCGGCCAGATCGACGGCCTGCTGGTCGAGTTGCACCAGCGGCGGGACGAGCAGCACGGCGAGCACGGTCAGGGCCACCAGCGCGCCGGAGATCCGCACACGCAGAGTACGCGTCGAGCGGCGGGCGGGACCGGCGGAGCGCCACGCGGTCGCCGGCAGTGGTTCGGTCTCTGTCGCGGTGTCAGGCAAGGGAATCACCAAGGTCACATGTCACTGAGTTTCACCCTCGGGTCGAACAGGCCGTAGAGCAGGTCGGCGAGCAGGTTGCCGGCCAGGACGGCGGCGGTCGCGAGGGTGGTCAGGGCGGCGAGCAGCGGGAAGTCGACGGCGGTGGCCGCCTCGACGGTGGCCGCGGCGATGCCCGGCCAGCTGAAGACACTCTCCACCAGCAGTGCTCCGGTGATGAGTTCGGGAACGCGGGACCCGATCAGGGTGAGCACCGGCAGCAGCCCCGAGCGCAGGGCGTGCCCCAGCAGGACCGTGCGTTCGCTCAGTCCGCGGGCGCGGGCGCCCCGTACCGGGTCCTCGGCGAGGGCGTCGCCCACCCCTTGCCGCACGTACAGGGCGAACCAGGGGAGCTGGGACACGGCGAGCACCCCGGCGGGCAGGACGAGGTGGCTCGCGACCTGTCCGGGCGTGACCTGTTCGCTGGCGGTGTCGGTGAGTCCGCCCGCCGGGAGCACGTCGAGCTGGAGGGCGAACAGCCACACGGCGAGCAGGGCGAGCCAGAAGACCGGCGCGGCCTCCAGGGTGTACGAGAGCGAGGTGACGGCCCGGTCGAGCAGCGAGCCGGGACGGCGGGCGGCGAGGACCCCGAGCACCGTCCCGGCGAGCACGGCCACCGCGAACGCGACCGCGCACAACAGCGAGGACCACACCAGGCGTTCGCCGATCACCTGGGCCACCGGCTGCCGCAGCACGCTGGAATGGCCGAGGTCACCGGTGAGGGCGGAGGTCAGCCATTGCCACCAGCGGGCCGGGAACGACTGGTCCACACCGAGGTTGTCGCGCAGCCGGTCCAGGGTCTCCTGGTCGGCGCCGAGCGCCGCCGTACCGGCGTACGCCTTCACGGGGTCGAAGGGGGAGGCGGCGGCGATGGCGAAGACGCCGAACGTCACGACGAGCAGGACGGGGACGGCGTACAGGGTCCGCCGTCCCGCCAGGCGTGCCATCGCTCCCCAGGGCAGGGGTGTCACTTCTTGGGCTGCCAGTCCTCGATGTTCCACCATGGACCGCTGGCGAAGCCGTGCTCGTGCGGTTCGAGCTGCGTGGTCAGCCCGTCCCAGCGGTCCGCGAGCACGTAGAGGTGGTCGATGTGGGTGAGGAACGTGTAGCCGGGGTCCTTCACGAGTTCAAGCTGGACGGTCTCGTACGCGGCCTTGCGCTGGTCCGGGTCCTGGGTGCGGCGACCGGCGTCGAGCGCCTCGTCCACGGCCGGGTTGTGGTAGCGGGCCATGTTGTTGAAGCCGTCGCCGGCGAGGGAGGAGTGCAGCAGGGTGTAGAGGCCGAAGTCGGGGTCACCGGTGCTGCCGAAGCCCGCGAGGACCGCGGTGTCCTTCATCCGCGGTTCGATCACCTCCCACGTGGCGCTCTCCACCTTCACGTCGATGCCGGCCTTCTTGGCGTCGGAGGCGTAGGCGAGAGCGTGGTCCTGGCGGACCTTGTCGCCGGACGGGTACAGCAGCGTGAACGCGGCCTTCTGCCCGCCCTTGGCGCGGATGCCGTCCGCGCCGGCCTTCCACCCCGCCGCGTCGAGGATCCGCCGGGCCTCGTCCAGGTCCTGCTGACGCTCGATGCCCTTGGCGAACGCGGGGTCGTCGACCGGCAGCGGCCCGTACGCCGGTCGGCCCGCGCCGTCGAGGACCTTGTCGACCATGGCCTCGCGGTTTACGGCGGCGTCGAGCGCCTGCCGGATAGCGCGGTCGCCGGTGACCTTGCCGGCGGTCGGGAGGGTGACGGTGCGGAAGTCGTAGGACCTCGCCTCGTACGACTTCGCACCCTCGTCGTTCTTGAAGGTGGCGGCGAGGTTGGGCGGCAGGACGGCGCCGTCCAGGTCGCCGGAGCGCAGCCGGGTGGCGCGCACGTTGTCGTCGGTGATGACGGCCATGGTGAGTGTCTTCACCTTCGGCGCGTCGCCCCAGTAGTCCGGATTCGCCTTGAACGTCATCTTCTCGCCCTTGCTCCAGGCGGAGAGGACGTACGGTCCGGTACCGACCGGCTCGGTGTTGAAGGAGCCGGTGTTGGGGTCCTGCTCGCCCGCTATGTGCTCGGGCACGATGGGCAGCACCGTGCGACCGGCGAAGGGCGCATACGGATACTTCAGCGTGAAGACGACCTTGTCGTCGCCGTTCGCCCGCACATCCTTGACGGCGTCCAGTTCGCTTCTGGCCGTGTTGTTGGTCTTCTCGTCCAGGATGGTCCGGTACGTGAAGACGACGTCGGCGGGCGTCAGCGGTTCACCGTCGCTGAACTCCACGCCGTCGCGCAGGGTGTACGTGTAGGTCAGGCCGTCGTCGCCGACCTCCGGGAGCGACTTCGCCAGCGCCGGCTTCAGTTCGAGGCCGGCGTCCCGGGCGAGCAGCCCGTCGAATATCTTGGAATTGCCGTCCTTGCCGTAGCCGAGCAGCGGGCTGAAGGTGTCCGGCTCGTAGCCCACGCCGATCACGACCGAGTCGGCCGCGCTGCCGCCGGCGCCGCCCTCGCTGGGGGCGGAACAGGCGGCGGCCGCTGCCGCCATCGCCGCCACGACGGCGGCTCCTCTTGTTCGACGGGTCGTCATGAGCCTCACACTCTTGTTGCTGGCCGATCGTACTTGCACATTATGTGCGACCGGAGAGCTACCCATGTGCGCGGCCTGTCAGTCCGCCGCGGACCGGAGCTCGTTTTCGCTGAACGATCCCCGTCCTCCATCCGTATCCCGGTCCGAGCACCCACGGCACCGGCACGCAGAGGGAGAGGCGAAGTGACCCAGCGGCGGCGAGGATCCAGCGGCCGAGGACCGGTCAGCCCGTCGGTCAGGCGGGCGGTCGTAGGGAGTCTGGCCGTGCTGCCCCTGGCCACGGCATGTGGCGGGGGGCAGGACCGGGAGGCCGGGGGCGCCAAGCCGCCGCCGGTGTCCGCCGCCCCGGCGGCCGGGGTCGTCGCGCCGGCCAAGGTGGAGGTGATCGCCGGCCTGACCGGCTGCAGGGCGCAGATCCGTGTCGACGCGGACCAGCTGCGCCAAGGCCTGTGCCACACCCCGAAGGCCGACTACCTCATCACCACCTTCCCCGAGGAGCGGTTCCAGCGGACGTGGCTCGACGAGGCCGCCGTGTACGGGGGGAAGTACCTGGTGGGAGCGCGCTGGGTGGTCAGTGCGACGCCGGAGATGCTGGAGTCGTTGCGCAGCAAGCTCGGCGGCACCATCGAGCAGCTGCGGGGGGTGGGCCCGACTCCGGCTCCGTAGCGGCCGGAGCGACCACTTCACGTCATCCGCGTCCTCCTCGCCCACCGGTCGGTACGCGCTGATCACGCACACGGCCTCGCCGTCGAGCGCGCGCTCGTCCCGGTCCAGGGCGATGCGGCTGTCCCTTCGAGGGGCTACGGCCATGACGCGGGCCGTTGCGGGAACGTTCGCCGCACGCCCGCACGCCCGCACGCCCGCACGCCCCGCACGCACGCCCCGCACGGAGTGTCGGCCCGTCATGTCGGCGGGGATGTCCGGATCCAGCCCTGGCCGCCCGATCGGCAGGCCGCCTACGATGCGAGCGCTCCCGACCTTCACAGCGTCTTCACAGTCGCCTGCCTCCCGGGTCGGGAGCGCGATCGGCTCGACATGAACATGTGCAGGATTGACATGTTCATGACTAAACCATCGTGGTGCCACCCCCCGCCCTGAGGCCGCGCGAGCGCCTCGAAGAAGAAGCAGAGATCGGAGAACCATGGCTGTTGGCCTGCTCATGAGCAGCGCGATCGGCGCGCTGCTCGCCGCCGCGGTACCCGCGCAGAATCCGTCGACCGGCATCGTCGACCCGCCCCCGGACCGCATCGTCATCAAGGTCGCCACCGTGAACGGCTCCGGCTGCCCGCAAGGCACCGCCGCCGTCGCCGTCTCGCCGGACAACACGGCCTTCACGGTGACCTACAGCGACTACCTCGCCCAGGTCGGCGGCGGCTCGGACCCGACCGCGTTCCGCAAGAACTGCCAGCTCAACCTCATCGTTCATGTGCCGCAGGGCTTCACGTACGCCGTCGCCAGCGCCGACTACCGGGGCTTCGCCTCCCTCCAGCCGGGCGCGAGCAGCGTCCAGCGTGCCTCGTACTACTTCCAGGGCTCCCCGAACACCGAGTTCAGGAGTCACCCCTTCCGCGGCCCCTACAACGACAACTGGCAGGCCACCGACACCACGGACTGGGCCCAGCTGGTCTGGGCGCCGTGCGGTGTCCAGCGCAACTTCAACATCAACACCGAGCTGCGGGTCAGCGCCGGCAGCTCCAACCCCGCCGAGACCAGCTTCATGACGATGGACTCGACCGACGGGGACATCAGCACCGTCTACCACCTGGCGTGGAAGGAGTGCCCCGGCAGGTGACCTGATACCGGCCCGTGCCCCGTGCCCCGTGCCGCCGAGACGACGCGAGACATCCGGCGAAACGGGGCACGGGTGCGCCACTACAGCTCAACAGCTGCACCATGCACGGCTCTTGACGTCCACAGCACCTCTGGCCATCCTCGTTCGCATATCATGCGGTACATGACAACCCGTCAGTAGCGGCCCCCGGGAGGGCCCGGGTGACCGTGCCATCGCGCCGACCGAGGGACGTGGGTAATGACCCCTGCTCCACGAAGCCCGAACCGCCGCCGCCGACACGTCACCCTCGTGTCGCTGCTGCTCCTCGTGCTCGCCACCGTGCTCGGCCCCGCGCCGAGTTCGGCCGCGGGAACCGACTGGTGGAACCCCGTCGCGCGCCCCGCCCCGGACTCCGCGATCAACGTCACCGGTGAGCCGTTCACCGGCACCGACGCCCAGGGCGAGGTGCGCGGGTTCGTCGACGCCCACAACCACCTTTTCTCCAACGAGGCGTTCGGCGGCAGGCTCATCTGCGGCAGGACGTTCTCCGAGGCCGGCGTCGCCGACGCGCTCAAGGACTGCCCCGAGCACTACCCCGACGGCTCGCTGGCCATCTTCGACTTCATCACCAACGGCGGCGACGGCAAGCACGACCCGGTGGGCTGGCCCACGTTCGAGGACTGGCCCGCCCACGACTCGCTGACCCACCAGCAGAACTACTACGCCTGGGTCGAGCGGGCCTGGCGCGGCGGCCAGCGCGTCATGGTCAACGACCTGGTCACCAACGGCGTGATCTGCTCCGTCTACTTCTTCAAGGACCGCAGCTGCGACGAGATGACGTCGATCAGGCTGCAGGCCAAGCTGACGTACGACCTGCAGGCCTACGTCGACACGATGTACGGCGGACCCGGCAAGGGCTGGTTCCGCGTCGTCACCGACAGCGCGCAGGCCCGCCAGGTCATCGAGCAGGGCAAGCTGGCGGTCGTCATGGGTGTGGAGACCTCCGAGCCGTTCGGCTGCAAGCAGATCCTGGACATCGCGCAGTGCAGCAAGGAGGACATCGACAAGGGACTCGACGAGCTGTACGCCCTCGGCGTGCGCAGCATGTTCCTGTGCCACAAGTTCGACAACGCCCTCTGCGGCGTCCGCTTCGACTCCGGCACCCTCGGGACGGCGATCAACGTCGGCCAGTTCCTGTCGACCGGCACGTTCTGGAAGACGGAGAAGTGCACCGGCCCGCAGCACGACAACCCCATCGGCGGGGCGGCGGCACCCGCGGCCGAGAAGAAGCTCCCGGCCGGAGTGGACGTCCCCTCGTACAACGCGGACGCCCGGTGCAACGTACGCGGGCTCACCGAACTCGGTGAGTACGCCGTGCGCGGCATGATGAAACGCAAGATGATGCTCGAGATCGACCACATGAGCGTCAAGGCCACCGGCCGGGTGCTCGACATCTTCGAGTCCGAGTCGTACCCGGGAGTCCTGTCCTCGCACAGCTGGATGGACCTCAACTGGACGGAGCGGGTGTACTCCCTCGGCGGCTTCATCGCCCAGTACATGCACGGCTCCGAGGGGTTCGTCGCGGAGGCGGACCGCACGGCCGCGCTCCGCGAGAAGTACGACGTGGGCTACGCCTACGGCACCGACATGAACGGCGTCGGCGGCTGGCCCGCCCCGCGCGGCGCGGACGCGCCGAACCCGGTGCAGTACCCCTTCCGCAGCGCCGACGGCGGCTCGGTCCTGGACCGTCAGACCACCGGGCAGCGCACCTGGGACCTGAACACCGACGGCGCAGCGCACTACGGCCTCGTCCCGGACTGGATCGAGGACATCCGGCGGGTCGGCGGCCGGCATGTGGTAGACGACCTCTTCCGGGGTGCCGAGTCCTACCTCGGCACCTGGGGGGCGTCCGAGCGGCACCACTCGGGCCGGAACCTCGCCTCGGGAGCCTCCGTCACCGCCAGTTCGTCCGAGTGGAACCCGTTCACCAGCTACGCGCCCGGACGGGCCGTGGACGGCTCCCGCAACACCCGCTGGGCCAGCGACTGGAGTGACGACCAGTGGCTGCGGATCGACCTGGGCGCCACGAACCTGGTCGGCCGCGTCACGCTCGACTGGGAGCGTGCGTACGGGACTTCGTACCGCGTCGAGCTCTCCACCGACGGTGTGATCTGGAAGACCGCCTGGTCCACCAGCACGGGCGACGGCGGGCTGGACACCGCGCGGTTCACCCCGACGCCCGCCCGGTACGTCCGTGTCCAGGGTGTGGACCGCGCCACCGACTGGGGCTACTCGCTGTACGAGGTCGGCGTCCACAGCGGCTGACGACAGCGGATCCCCCGCAGGCCCCGCCGGTCCGCTCCGGCGGGGCCCGCTGTACGTCCGGGGACCCGCACGGGCTGTTCGCGCCCCCGACACCACGCACGTATGCACGAATTACACGCATCTTGTGCGAATTTCCGGTGGTCTGATTGGATTCGCCGTGCCCGTGCCGGTGGATATTTCTACGTAGTGGAAAGGGTGGCGGGCCCTGGCGAATTACCCTGGCGCACGGCGCCGCCGGGCGTTGGTGTCCCCGAAGTGCTGGAAAGGGGAGGACGGTTGGCAGGGATCACGGTCGCACGATGGCTGGTCCGTCTCCGGGTGAGGAGAACCCGCGGCATCCGGGTGGTGCCGCGCACTCCTTCGAGTGACCCGCTCGCCGCGCTGGTCAGGACCGCGCAGCAGCTGGATTACGGAGCCGGCCGTGCCGGTGGGGCGACAGGAGACGACCATAAGCGGTAGAGCCGCGGCATCCCGGGCCGGACGGGTGGCCCTCGGGTCACCCGGCGGCCGGTCCGTCATGGGGCTCGGTCCGGACGGTCATCCCTGCTTCCCCGCACATGATCAGCGCTCAGGTCTGTCGGCTCCCGCCGGGCCGGTGACCCTCGGTGACGAGGCGCACACCATGGAGAGGACCCACGTGGACCACGCGTGATCTCCCCGACCACGGGGGACCGGGACCGGCGCCGGGCAGCTGCCGGTCGGCCCGCCTCCGTGCCTCGTTCGGCGCGCCCGTCCGCCTCCGGTCTCGTTCGGCGCACCCGGCCCGTCCCCTGCGCGGGCTGCGCCGATCCGGACCGCAGCCGGTACGGCACATAGGGTCAGGGCGGCCCGGCCCCTCCCGGGATTGCTCGCCCCGGTGGGGCATGGCCCGCGCCCCGCCGGGGTACGCGTCGAGGGCCGCACCGGAGACCGATCTTGGCCCGGGCGGGCCCCCCGAACCCCACGACCAGGGAATCCGCCATGGAGACACCCGCGAACGACCCGACCCCCACACCGGCCCAGCGGGCGCTTGACGCGCTCGTCGTGAACACCGAGGACGAGGCGGCGCTGGACACGCTCGCGAGCAGCGAGGTGCTGATCCCCGTGCCGGACGACGCCGAGGAGGAGGCCGCCGACCCGGGAGCGGTGGCGCTGCCCGTGCTGGAGGAACCGGACGGCCGACCGGTGGTACCCGTCTTCACCTCCGAGCTGGAGATGGCGGAGCTGTTGCCGTTCGTGTCCCGCTACCGGCTCGTGCCGCTCGGCGCCCTCGCCTCGCAGTGGCCGTCCGACGACCTGTCCCTCACCATCGACGGCAGTTCGTCGCACGGCCTGACGCTCACCTCGGACGGGGTGCGCGCCCTGCTGGCGCGGCCGCAGCACTGAGCCTGGGCGTTCACCTCGGGTGGACGCCCACGTCACGCGGGGTCCGCCCCGCCGACGCATACCGAGGTCGGCCTGATTTCTGCCCCGCGCCGGGTGGTCAACGCCCCGCGCGGTGGGAAGACCCCAGCGGAAGGATCCGCAGCGAAGAGCGTCGGGGGTCGTCTTGAGGGTCGTCCTGCTCGGCACCGCGGCCGAAGGCGGCTTCCCGCGGTGGAACTGCGGCTGTGCGCCGTGCGCCGCCGCCCGTGACGGCAAGCTGCCCGCCCGCACCCAGGAAGCGGCGGCCGTCACGGGCAACTCCCGCGACTGGTGGCTGCTCAACGCCTCGCCGGACATCCGCGCCCAGCTCACCGCCACCTCCGCGTTGTGGCCGGCGCCCGGCACCGGACCCGCGCCGCTGCGCGGGGTGCTCCTGACGGACGCCGAACCCGAACACGTGTCCGGGCTGACCGAGCTGCGCGGAGAGCCGGGCCTGAAGGTCTACGCCGCGCCGCCGGTCCTCGCCGCGCTCACCCCCGCCCGCGCCATGGTCGACCGGTATCAGCCCTGGGAGTGGTGCGACAACCTCACCCCGGGCGGGTTCGTGCTCTCGGGCGGCCTGGTCGTCACCGCCCACCCCGTCGGGACGTCGGCGCCGTCGTATCTGCCGCGGCGCCCCGCCGACGCGAGCTGGGTGGTGGCGTACCGCATCGAGGATCTGGCCACCGGTGGCGTCCTTGTCTACGCTCCCCGGCTGGCCGCCCCGGGCCCGGAACTGGACGAACTGCTCGCGGGCGCCGACCGCGCGCTGCTGGACGGCAGCTGCTGCCCCGTGACCGGCGAGGACGCGACCGCCCTCTTACCGCCACCGGGGCTCCGCGTCGTCCCCACCCGCCTCGACCACGCCGGCCCTCTGCTCGGCACCGACTGCGCGCAGTCCGCCGAGGCGGGTGCCGAGGTTCTTCCGGACGGGGCCGAGTTCGCGCTGTGAACCTCCGGGACCGTCACTCGGTGGTGAGCTCCAGGAGCTGGTCGGCGGCGGTGGTGTTGCCCGCGTCGGGAGAACGGCGAGTTCGCCGAATCTCGGGGGACCGTTCTTGTGAACCGGTGGCACTGCTGCCTACCACGACGTTGAGTCTGCCGTGGGTTCGCCAATCCGGTCAGCGTGGCTCGGCGGACTTGCGGCCGCACCCCTTCGCTAGGTTCAGCACGGGCCGCTCGCTGTTGGCGCACGGCGCAGGTCGGTGGCGTACGGGGCGCCGTCCGTGGTGCCGTCGGCGTGCCGATAGAGCCGGCACGACAGGCTCGCCGCAGCGCCGTCAGGGACGAAGAACGGGTCAACTCCGCCCAGCAAGAGGGTGGGCGAGCCCGACATCCTCTGCCGGCGAGCTTCGTCCGCGTCGTTGACCTCGATCCATTCCACCGGTACGACCCAGCCTTGGAGAGCTTCGGTGATGCGCTCGGGGATGAGCGGGGCGTTCGGGCAGTCCGGCACGGTCAGCACCGTAAGACGCGACGTCTCAGTCAGGGTAGGGGTCGACGCGCCGGGAGGAAGGTGAGCGCGCTCACTGATCTGCTTACATGCCCGGCCTAGCGTCATAGGTGAGACGGGGACAGACACGCGTGGAGAGGTCGGGCAATGGCGTGGATCGGTGCTCTGGGAGCGGTGACCGTAGCGGGCGCAGGCGCGGCGGCTGGGTATCTGGGGCTGGTGACCGGGGCACTGCCGCTGGATGTGGGAGTCGGGCGGCGCACCCGGCCGCTGGGGCCTCAAACCCTCGACATCGCGGCGCCGCGTGGGGTGGTGTTCGACGTCATCGCCCAGCCGTATCTGGGCAGGGCCACCCGAGCGATGCGCGAGAAGGTCACGGTGCTGGAACAGGGCAGCGACATGGTGCTCGCCGCCCATCGCACCCCGGTCGCGGGCGGGCGGCTGACGGCGACGACGGTGGAGACGGTGCGGTTCACCCGCCCAGAAAGGGTCGACTTCCGCCTGGTGCGCGGGCCCGTCCCGGCGGTCACCGAATCCTTCACCCTGACCGAGCACGAGTCCGGTACGCGGCTGGTCTACGAGGGTGAGCTCGCCACGGATCTGTGGCGGGCCGGACAGTGGTGGGGCGGCCTGGTCGCCCCCCGGTGGGAAGCGACCGTCGCGGCCTCCCTGGGCACGGTCCGGCGAGAGGCAGAGCGGCGCTCGACTCTGAGGTGAGCGGCTCGCCGGTACCGCACGGCGAGCCGACGGACGCGGTGGAGTGCGGGCGGCGTGTCCGTTCGCATCGAGAGGGAAGGCGGCGATGAGACATGGTGGAGCGGCCGAGCGGGCTGGCCCGGCGGGCCGGGACGCAGCATGAGTTGAGGCCGGCGCCTGAGGGGCTGGCCGCCTCCCGCGGTGCCCGGTCCGGTGCGGGTGCGTGATCGAGTGGGCGACTGGCTGACCAGGGCGCTCACGCGGGCGGTGTTCTGCTGGCTGCCTCCTCCCCACCGTTGACCGGCCCGGGCGCGGGGTCGGCCGCCCCGCTGTGGTGCGTCCGGCCGGCATCGACTTCCTGAACCCGCACCATGAGGGCCTCCTTGATCAACCGAGTTCGAGGGTCTTGGTCATTGCGTATCCGGCGTATCCGGGACGACAGAGGGCGCCCGCGCCGCCGCGCCGCCGCGCCGCCGGTGGTCAGGCCCTGGACGCCGGGCGGGGCGGAGAAGGCGATGAACGTGCCGGTCAGCGGGCAGTAGGTGACCGCGAGAGGTTCGCCGCCGACGGTGTCGTTGACGATCTCGTGCCACACCAGCACCAGCTGCGGATAGGCCCTCACCTCACCTTGGTACTCCAGGCCGAAGACCGGATCGTCGTCGTCGAGGAAACCGGCCTTGCTCGCCGGGATGAACCGGGGCTTGTCGATGGAGGGGATGCCGTCCTTGCCGGGCCCGCCGGGCCCGCCGGGCCCGCCGGACACGACGGCTCCGGCGAGCGCCTCCAGCGAAGGGTCCTGGCCGGGCTGTACGGCCGTCACCGGGTCGGAGGGCCCGTCTGAGGCCAGTTCCCGCCGAGGATCGCCCCGCCCGCGAGGACGAGGCTGATGGCGCAGACCACGGCCCCGCCCTTGAGGACCTGCCGCCGCGACGGGCGAGAAGGCTTCCGATCGTTCTGGCCATCCACCTGGCTCACCTCCCGACCCCTCCTGGGATTCGTACTGCCGATCGTGCCCCGTGTCGGGCGGCGCTTCGGTGAGCGCGCTTACAGTTCTCGCCCTCCTTGGCGGCCTACGGTCGGATCATGGTGCTGCGGATCGTGCTCGGGACGGTGTACACGGCGATGGCGATCGGCCAGCTCGCCTCCTTCGGGCACATGCCCGGGATTCTGGCCGCGTACGGGCTGGTGGACGGCGCCGGGGCGACCGCGCTGGCCGTGGCACTGATCGCGGGCGAGCTGGTGGCGGGCGTCTGGTTCCTGGCCCGCCCGCGGTCGAAGGCCCTGGCGCCGGTGTGGGTGTACACGGGTGTATCGGTGGTGTGGACGGTGCTGGCCGTGCAGGCGTACGCGCGGGGGCTGGCGGTGGACAACTGCGGCTGCTTCGGCCTCTACCTCACGCAACGGCTGAGCTGGTTCGTGCTGCTGCAGGACGCCCTGACACTGCTCTACGCGGGCATCCTGATCCGCTCCGCCCGCCGGTCGCCCACCCCTCTGCCCTCCCACGAAGGGGAGGAGGCGAGCCGTGATGTCCGCATCCCGTGAACGGTCCGGTTCCGGCGTCCTCGCGGCGGTCGCAGGTGCAGGGCTGCCGATGGTGGTGTGCTGCGCGGGCCCGCTGCTCGTGGCCGGTGGAGCACTCGGCGCCGTCGGAGGTGCCCTCGCCACCCCGTGTCTGATCACTGTCGGTGCGGTCGTGCTGCTCGCCGGCGCCGGCCACGTCCTGCGCTGCCGAGCGCGTCGCCGCCGGGGCGCCGGGCCGGAGGAGTGCTGCACGACCGTCCCCGCGGCCCCCAGCCGCACGAAGAAGTCGATCCGGGCGGCGACGTCCGCTGAACCCGGGCCCCCATGGAAGAGGAGTTCCGCTATGACCCAGGCGCCGAGGCGCAAGGCGGACCGGGACGAGGTGTTCGTGGAGTTCACCAAGTCCATCTGTCCCTTGTGTAAGACACCCGTCGACGCGCAGGTCAACATCCGCGCGGACAAGGTGTATCTGCGCAAACGCTGCCGCGAGCACGGTGAGTTCGAGGCGCTGGTGTACGGGGACGCGGAGGAGTACCTGTCCTCGGCGCGGTTCAACAAGCCCGGCACGATCCCCTTGACCTTCCAGACCGAGGTGAAGGACGGCTGCCCGTCGGACTGCGGGCTGTGCCCGGAGCACAAGCAGCACGCCTGCCTGGGCATCATCGAGGTCAACACCGGCTGCAACCTGGACTGCCCGATCTGCTTCGCCGACTCCGGGCACCAGAGCGACGGCTACTCCCTCACCCATGAGCAGTGCGAGCGGATGCTCGACGCCTTCGTGGCCTCCGAGGGCGAGGCGGAGGTGGTGATGTTCTCCGGCGGGGAGCCCACCATCCACAAGCACATCCTCGACTTCATCGACCTCGCCCAGGCCCGCCCCATCAAGAACGTCAACCTCAACACCAACGGCATCCGCCTGGCCACCGACAAGAACTTCGTCGCCGAACTCGGCAAACGCAACCAGGTGCCGGGCCGCTCGGTGAACGTCTATCTCCAGTTCGACGGCTTCGACGAGCGCACCCATCTGGAGATCCGGGGCCGGGACCTGCGCACGTTCAAGCAGCGGGCGCTGGACAACTGCGCCGGGGCGGGGCTGACCGTCACCCTCGTCGCGGCCGTGGAGCGCGGTCTGAACGAGCACGAGCTCGGGGCGATCATCGAGTACGGCATCGACCACCCCGCCGTCCGGTCCGTGGCCTTCCAGCCGGTCACCCACTCCGGCCGACACGTGGAGTTCGACCCGCTGCAGCGGCTCACCAACCCCGACGTCATCCGGCTGATCAACGCCCAGCGCCCCGACTGGTTCCAGAAGGGCGACTTCTTCCCCGTACCGTGCTGCTTCCCCACCTGCCGCTCCATCACCTACCTCCTGGTGGACGGCGAACCGGGCAACCGCACCGTCCTGCCCATCCCGCGGCTGCTGAACGTGGAGGACTACCTCGACTACGTCACCAACCGCGTCATGCCCGACGCCGGTATTCGCGAGGCCCTGGAGAAGCTCTGGTCGGCCTCGGCGTTCATGGGCACCGAGACGACCGAGGAGAAGCTGCGGGCCACCGCCGAGGCGCTGGATTGCGCGGACACGTGCGGCATCGACCTGCCCGAAGCCGTGAAGCAGCTGAACGACAAGGCGTTCATGATCGTCGTACAGGACTTCCAGGACCCCTACACCCTCAACGTCAAACAGCTGATGAAGTGCTGCGTCGAGGAGATCACCCCCGACGGCCGCCTGATCCCCTTCTGCGCCTACAACTCCGTCGGCTACCGCGAACAGGTCCGCGAGCAGATGTCCGGCGTACCCGTCGCCCCGGTCGCCCCGAACGCGCTACCCCTCGCGGGCCGGCTGACGACGACCCCGTACGGCTCGAAGACCACCCGCCCCCGGAGCGAGGAGCGCCGGCCGTGAACCACGAGGAGATCAAGTCCTGCTGCGCGGACGCCTACTCCAAGGACATCGTCGCGCTACTGCTCGGGGACTCCTACCACCCCGGCGGCACCGCCCTGACCCGCCGCCTCGCCGACCGGCTCGCCCTCGCCCCCGGCGGGCGGGTCCTCGACGTCGCCTCGGGCCGCGGCACCACCGCGCTGCTGCTCGCCGACGTCTACGGGGTGCGAGCGGACGGCATCGACTACGCGCCCGCCAACACCGCCCTCGCCCAGGGAGCCGCCGAAGCCGCAGGGCTCACCGACCGGGCCGTCTTCACCACCGGCGACGCCGAGCACCTCCCATACGACGACGGCATCTTCGACGCGGTGGTGTCCGAGTGCGCGCTGTGCACCTTCCCCGACAAGCCCAGGGCCGCAGCCGAAGTCGCCCGCGTCCTGAAACCCGGCGGACGCCTCGGCATCACCGACGTCACCGCCGACACCGACCGCCTCCCGCCCGAACTGCGCGGGCTGACCGCCCGCATCGCCTGCATCGCCGACGCCCGCCCGCTCGACGACTACGCCAAGGCCCTCGCCGCTGCCGGGCTGCGCACCCTCACCACTGAACGCCACGACGAGGCGATGATCCGCATGATCGACCAGGTCCAGGCCCGCCTGGACCTGCTCCGCATCACCGCCCCAGCCCGGCTCGCCGACGCCGGCGTCGACCTGACCGCGGCCCCGGCCGTCCTGGACGCGGCCCGCGCCGCCGTCACCGACGGCGTACTCGGCTACGCCCTGCTGACCGCCGTGAAGTCGTCACCCTGACGGCCCCGGCGATCTACCGCCGGGTACGTAAGCGCCCTCACATACCTGCATGTGCCCTGCGCCCTAGCGTCAGCGACGAGAAAGGAAAGACAAGCGCAAGAGAGAGGATGATCACCATGGCCACCACCGTGCAGGCATCCCCGAAAACAGCCGCGATCCCGATGTACGCGGTCTGGGGTGCCGCGGCCGGGCTCGTCGGCGGCATCGGGATGGGCATCTGGATGTCGGTGTCGAGGCCGATGATGGACACCGCCATGATCACCATGGTCGCGGGGCTCCTGGGCTCCACCAACGCCTTCGTCGGCTGGCTGATCCACCTGGCCATCGCCATATTCGCCGGCATCACCTTCGGCGTGGTGCTGGGGCAGTTCGCCCAGAGCCTCGCGCCCGCCGTCGTCCTCGGCCTCGTCTACGGCGTGGTGTGGTGGACCGTCGGCGCGCTGTGGATCATGCCCGCCAACATGGGCATGCCCGTCTTCGATTGGAACGACGTCACCGCCTCCAGCCTCGGCGCACACCTCGTCTTCGGCCTCCTCGCCGGAGCCACCTTCGCGTCCATCGCCCAAGCGATGGGCAAGCACACCAGCCCGGCCCGCCGATGAACCGCGAAGCTCCCGCGTCAACACCCGGCCCCACCGCCCCACCGGGCGCGGCGCCACGCCGCATCACCATCGACCGCGCGGCAGTGCCCTACTGTCTGGCCAACAACGAAGAGGCGCTGGCCGGCCCGGCATGGGGCGCCGCACCCCCACCATGGGCCCCGGGACGACGCGAGGAAACGCACCACATGAACCACGCCACATCGGACGACGACGCCGAGCGGACCTGGTGCCTGGCCGAGGTCGACATCTTCTGCGACCTGAACGAAGCGGAGATGGAAGCCATCGCCGCCGCGGCACCAATGAAGACCTACCACGCGGGCGAGATCCTCTACTCGCCCACCCAGCCCTCCGAGGTGCTCTTCATCCTCAAAAAGGGCCGGATCCGCGTCTTCAGGGTCTCCGCCGACGGCCGCGCCCTGACGACCGCGATCATCTCCCCCGGAACCATCTTCGGCGAAATGGTCCTGCTCGGACAGCACATGTACGACAACTACGCCGAAGCCCTCGACGACACCGTCGTGTGCGTCATGAGCCGCGCGGACGTACACAAGTTCCTGCTCTCGGACGCCCGGATCGCCGCCCGGATCACCGCGATCCTCGGCCGCCGCCTCGCCGACCTCGAACAGCGCCTGTCCGACAGCGTCTTCAAGACCGTCGCCCAGCGCATCGCCACCACCCTGACCACCCTCACCAGCGCCCAGCCCCCGGCCGGCCCGCTCCGGCCGGTCGGACGCCACCCGCAGATCGCTCTGACCCACGAACAGCTCGCCGCGCTCGCCGGCACCTCCCGCGAGACCTGCACCAAGGTGCTGCGCGACTACGCCGACCACGGCCTGCTCCGACTAACCCGCGGACGTATCACCGTCCTCGACCCCGAACGGCTCAGGGACGCCGCGGGCTGACGTCACCGAACCGTAAGAAGCGATCCGCTGCCCCCTGAGCGCCCAACAACTACTTTCGCCACCAGGACCAGCCCACAGGAGTCCTCCTTGCGTGCCCGCACCCTCCTCCCGGCCACCCTGGCCGCTGCCCTCCTCACCCTCACCGCCTGCGGATCCGGCGAAGGCTCCACGTCCGACAGCGGCGCGGGTGCTGCCGCCACGTCGGGGGCGTCATCCCCGCTCAGCCGGCGGCCTCGAACGGCAGCGGGGCGGAGGGGGCGCAGGTGCCGAAGGTGCTCAACTTCTCCGCGACCACCGTGGACGGCAAGCCGTTCGACGCGAAGATGCCCGCGGGCAAGGCGACGGTGCTGTGGTTCTGGGCACCGTGGTGCCCCACCTGCAAGGGGCAGGCCGCCGAGACCGCGAAGGTCGCCGCCGACAGCGCCGGCAGGGTGAACGTCGTCGGCGTCGCCGGCCTCGACAAGAACGCCGCCATGCGCGACTTCGTCTCCGACACCGGCACCGCCTCCTTCCCCCACCTGTCCGACGAGAACGGCGAGGTGCGGAAGCGGTTCGAGGTCACCCAGCAGAGCCATTACGTGATCCTCGACCAGACCGGCAAAACCGTCTACGAAGGCGTCTGCCCGGCGGCAAGGTCTCGAACTGACTGCCCCCGTCGTCGCCGACGCGACTGTGCCCGGCTCCGGGCGCGGCCGAGCCGTGGGCCGGGCCTCACGGGGCAATGGGGCCGTTCTTCTTCTCTGGGTGTGCCGACAGGACGTACCGGGTTGCGAAGACGTTGGACAGGCCGAAGAGCTCCATCAGCCGGACCGGGTCGGCGCCGTGACGGGCCTCGTCGACGATTCGGTCGACGCGGAGGCGGCCGGCTGGCAGGCCGACTCGTTGGAATAGCTGCTGGACCACGCCGGCGCTGATGGGCGGGCCGGAGTCGTCGACGGCAGTGTTGTGGGTGACGAAGAGGTGGGGGTTGGAGCTGTCGGGCCAGCGCCGGTGGCGCTGGAGCTCCCACGCTGTGACCAGCTGCAGGGTGAAGGAGTCGAGGTGGATGACGTGATCCAGGCGTCCCGCCCGGCGCAGGCGTAGTCGGCCCTTGCTGCGGTCGAGGTCGGTGCGCCGGAGGTGGACGAGCTGTCCGGGGAGGAGGGCGTAGATGGCGACGAGGGCGACCATGAGGCGGTCGCGGGGGTCGTCGAGGCGGTCGAGGAGGCCGGCGATGCGGTCGGAGGGCAGCGCGGTCGGCACGGATCGGGTGCTGGCGAGGGAGATCGTGCGGGCGGGATCGCGGAAGACGAGGCGTTCGCGCTTGAGTGCTCCGAAGAAGGAGCGCAGCGCGGTGTGCAGGCGGCGGGCCTGGTCGCCGAGAAGCGGGTCCAGGGCATCCTCGATGTGCTTCTTGGTGATCTCGCGTGGATCGGCGAGCACGTCGGCGATCCACGCTTCGAGCGTGTTCAAGATGGCGGCCACGTAGTTCTCGATCCTGACCGACCCGCGCCAGGCACCCGCCGCGCCGGAAACGCCGGCGCGATCCCCGTCACCGGGCCCCTGCGACTGCCCGCTCCTGTTCGGCCGGGCCCTCTTGCCGGCCTTCGCTCGATCCCGGCCGGGTGCTTCCTTCGGCCGTCAGCCGGTGGTCGGCCGAGTCCTTGTGCCGGGTGTCCGCCGGTGTGCGGCCGGCCTTCCTGTCGACCGTCCGCCGGTCGTGCGGGAGCACTTGGCATTCCGCGACATTGAGGCGAAGGCCCGTTCGATCCGGTCAAGTCCGGCGGCGTCCCGGGCGCGGCCGCTTGCCCGGCGGCACAGTGGGAAAAACGCCACGTAGAGGGTCCGGAACAAGGGGGACGCGATGCTGAGGACTCCCGCCGGCGACACTCGCCTGCGCATCCTGGAGTGGCTGAAGGATCCGGTCGCCCACTTCCCACGCCAACGGCACGCGGACCTCGCCACGGACGGGGTGCCCGCGCACGCCGTCGCCGCGAAGCTCGGCGTCCGCCGCACGGTGGCCCGCACCCACCTCACTCTCCTCACCGACCTCGGCATGCTGCGTGCCAAGCGCGTCCGGTGCCGTACCTACTACCGCCGCGACGAGGTCCGCATCGCCGAGGTGGCGCGGATGTTCGAGAAGGGCTGGCAGGGGAGAGCACGCACCGGGTGACCACCAGGAGATCCCGCCTGCGACCGCGAAGGGCGACGGCCGACGCAGACCCCCACGCCGCTCGTGCACCGCTCCGGCCTGCGCATGATCACCAGCGTGTGCGAAGCGGGCGGCCGGGTGATCCTGGGCAGCGTCCGCGAGCGCGGCGTCGCGGTCCGCGAGGCGCCGGCTCCGAGGTGACGCCGGCGCGGCCGCGGCGTTAGCCTGGGCTCCGGCCGCGTCCCCGCTGCGGCGTGGCGGTGGCGCCCGCCGTACCCGCACCGCGGCACCGGTGCCGCGGGCGGTCCCTCTTCGCGAGGGCGGGTGCCCAGGGGGCCGCGGGCCCCGGGCGAGTAGGAGACGTACGGCCATGACAGCCCCGGAGACCGAGAACGTCTGCCCCTCCCGGCGTCCGTCATGGTGGTCCGGGCGGAGCGAGCAGGTGCCCGTGGTCGCGGTGGTCGCCGTCGGCGGTGCGATCGGTGCGGCGGCCCGGTACGCCGCCGCCCTGTGGTGGCCCGCGCAGGCGGGCGGTTTCCCCTGGGCGACCTTCTGGGTCAATGTCTGCGGCTGCGTGGTGATCGGCGCGTTCATGGTGCTGGTCACCGGACTCCGGGTCCCGCACCGGCTCGTCCGTCCCTTCTTCGGCACCGGAGTGCTCGGCGGCTTCACCACCTTCTCGGCGTACGCGGTCGAGATCGAGCGCCTGGTCGGCACCGGCCACCCGGGCCCCGCCCTGGCCTACCTGGCCACGACCGTCCTCGCGGCGCTCGCCGCCGTCTGGGCCGGGGCGAGCGCGACCCGCCGTTTCCTGGCTCGGAGGCAGCGATGACACCACCCACCCGCACCGGCGGCGCCGCCGGCACGAAGAACGGGAGAGCCCGGTGAACTGGCTGCTGGTCGTGGCCGGCGCCATGGTCGGCGCCCCGCTCCGCTACCTCACCGACCGGGCGGTGCGGTCCCGGCACGACTCCGTCTTCCCGTGGGGCACCTTCATCGTCAACGTCGTCGGTTGCGCCGCCCTCGGCCTGCTGACCGGCGCGGTAGCCGCCGGCGCCGCCGGCTCCCCGCTGCTACTGCTGCTCGGCACCGGTCTGTGCGGGGCCCTGACCACCTACTCGACCTTCTCGTACGAGACCCTGCGGCTGGCCGAGACGGGGGCGAAACTGTACGCCGCGGCCAATGTCGTGGGGAGCGTGGGCGTGGGTCTCGGCGCGGCGTTCGCGGGGGTGTGGATCGCCCAGGCGGTGTGGTCGTAGCGCGCGGCGGGCGCGCACCGGCCGCCCTGTCGCTCCCGGGCACCCGCCCCCGGCAGGGCTCGCCCCGCCCACCCTCCGCCGACTGTCAGCGACCGGCCCCGCGCAGCGGCTCCCCGACTGGAGGTAACCCCGCTGCGGGAAAGGGGGCCCACCGGTTTGCGTGCGCTCCGGCGGTACTCCCGGGTGCTCCCGTCGCTTGACACCGCCCCGGCCCCAACCGGAGTATCACTCCCGTGAACCTGTCAGACAGCCAGACAGGTGGAGTGGCCCCGCGGCGCGTCAGCGCGATGGAAGCGGTGCTCACCCACCTCCGCGGCGCCATCGAGCGCGGCGAGTACGCGATCGGCGACAAACTGCCCTCCGAGGCGGAGCTCTGCCGCACGCTCGAAGTCTCCCGGCCCGTGCTGCGGGAGGCCCTGCGCGCCCTGCAGACCATGGGGCTGACCGTGGCCAGGACCGGCAAGGGCACCTTCGTCGTCGCCACCAGCGTCGAGGACCCGACCTTCGGCGACTACTCGGCCAGCGACCTGCTGGAGGTGCGCCGGCACGTGGAGATCCCGGTCGCCGGATACGCGGCGCTGCGCCGCGCCCCCGAGAACCTCGACCGGCTCACCCACATCCTGGACCGGATGGAGCAAGAGACGGACACCACCGCGTGGGTCGCGATGGACACCCTCTTCCACCTGGCCGTGGCCGAGGCCGCGCAGAACCCCGTCTTCCGCAGGGTCATCGAGGAGATCCGGGACGCACTGGCCCGCCAGTCGGAGTTCCTCAACGAACTGGGCGGACGCCGTGAGCAGTCCAACCGTGAGCACCGGGCGATCGTCGAGGCGCTGACCGAAGGGTCCGAGCAGGACGCGGTCGACGCCATGTCCCACCACCTCGACCGGGTCGAGACCACCCTCACCGCCATCGTGCGCCCCGCGCGCGCGGACATCCCCACGCAAGGCGGAACCGACGCGTGACCCGCACCCCGGCCGCCCCCGGCCCCCCAGTGAACGAGGCAGTGCCCCCAGTGAACCAGGCAGTGATGTACAGCAGTTCCGTCGCGGACGCCCCCCTCGTCCGAGAGCCCCTCCACGCCCCCGTCGCCCACCTGATACGCGCCGGCGTCGTCGAGGGCATCCACTACGGCTCCGTCGTCGTCCTCGGCGCGGACGGCGACGTCGAGTTCCAGCTGGGCGACATCGAGGCGGCGTTCTACCCGCGCTCGGCGCTCAAGCCCCTGCAGGCGGCGGCCATGGTACGCGCCGGGCTGCCGCTCGACGGCGAGCTGCTCTCCCTCACCGCCGCGAGCCACTCCGGCGAGGAACGCCACCTGGCCGGGGCCCGCCGCATCCTGGAGGCCGCCGGAGTCACCGAGAGCGACCTGCGCAACGTTCCCGACATGCCGTTCGACCCGGTGGTCCGGGACGCCTGGGTACGCGAGGGCCGGATGCCCTCCCGGCTCGCCCAGAACTGCTCCGGCAAGCACGCCGCCATGCTCTGGACGGCCAAGCTGAACGGCTGGTCCCTCGACGACTACCTCGACCCCGCGCACCCCCTCCAGCAGGCCATCGCCGAGATCGTCGAGGACCTCACCGGCCAGCGCGTCGCCCAGGTGACCGTCGACGGCTGCGGCGCACCCCTGTTCTCCGTGTCCCTGCACGGCCTGGCCCGCGCCGCCGCCCGGATCGTCACCGCCGGGCCCGGCACCCCCGAGGCGCGGGTCGCCGACGCGATGCGCGAGCACGCCGAGATGGCCTCCGGCTCCGGCCGGGACGTGGCCGCGCTGATGCGGGCGGTGCCCGGACTGCTCGCCAAGGACGGCTTCGAGGGCGTCCAGGTCGCCGCGCTGCCCGACGGCCGGGCGCTCGCCGTGAAGATCGCCGACGGCGCGAACCGGGCCCGGGTCCCGGTCACCGCGGCCGCGCTGGCGCGCGCCGGCGTCGCCCCGGCCCTGCTGGCCGAGTTCGCGGGCGAACCGCTGCTGGGCGGCGGGAAGCCGGTGGGTGAGGTGCGGCCGGTGGTCGCGCTGGATCCGCAGACGCTTGCGGCCTCCGCCTGACAGCCGGCCGCCGCGCTGCGCGGGGCCGGCGCCGGTCCGCCCGCGGCAGCGGGCCGGCTGTCGCCCGTCGCGCAGTTCCTCGTGTCCCCAGGGCGTTTCCTCCGGAGCGTCACACCCCCGGCAGCGGCCGGTGCGCTCGTCGTCACCGACCGCCTGCAGACCCGGACCGGCGACGCGGCGGGCACGCTGCTTCAGTTCCTGCGGGACGAGAGCGGAAACCCCGGACTGGACTTCGACCCCGAGGCCGCGGCGACCGAGACCGCGCACGGCGACCTCCCGCAAGCTCTCGGCTTCGCTCGAGCAGGGGGACCCCCATCGCCGCGCTGCCCACTTCATGGCTTCCTGCGGCAACATCGACAACCCGGTGCCGCTGCTGCTCGACCAGTGCTTCCGGCAGTGCTCGATCCGTGCCTCCTGCGCCGATCCCGCCCTCGCCACCGCCTTCCTGGCCCGGCACGGGGTGCGTGCCGACGGCTCGCGGCTGCTCAGCCGCAGCCAGGCCAAGCAGGTCAACGCCGTGATGCTGACCTACGGGCCGTACGACGCGGCGGGAGACTTCGCGTACCGCGTCGGCCTGCCCGGCAGGAGCGGGGTCGGTGGAGGAATCGTCGCCGTGGCGCCGGGCCGCTCAACGTTGTGCGTGTGGAGCCCGGGGCTCGACGAGCGGGGCAGCTCGGTGGCCGGGGTCGCTGCCCTGGACCGTTTCACGACGCTCACCGGACCGTCGGTCTTCTGATCACATGGAGGTCATGCGCAGGCCAACCCCGCGAGGGCGGCGCGTCGTCTTCCGGCCACCCGGCGTTGACACCCTGACCGAGTGTTGGCCATGGCTTCCTCCGTCGATCTCCGCCGCTGCCAGATGCTCGGTCTGGCCGGTACAGCCTTTCTCGCGCTGGGCGGTGAGACGGCCGGAGCCCTCCCGGTCCGCGAGCTGCTCTCGCCGTCCTCGGCCGGCGCCGCGCTCGGACTGGTCGGCGCCTACTTCGGCGTCGTCCTGCTGATAGCGGCCTGGGCGCTGCTCGGCCGGCTGCTCCGCGGCCCCGAGCCCCCCACGCCCCGCTCGCTGCTGATGGTCCTGGCCCTCTGGGCGGCCCCGCTGCTGCTGGCCCCGCCGCTTTTCAGCCGGGACGTCTACAGCTACCTCGCCCAGGGCGCCATGGTCGGCGCGCAGATCGACGTGTACGCGCACGGCCCCTCCCGGCTCGGCGGCCCGCTCGCCGACGAGGTGTCCCCGGTGTGGCAGCACACGGCCGCCCCCTACGGCCCGGTGTTCCTCGCCGCCGCCTCCGCGCTGTCCGGCCTGACCCGCGGCGAGATCCCCGCCGGACTCATGGGCATGCGGCTGCTGGCGCTGCTGGGCGTGGCCCTGATGGCGGCGGCGCTGCCCCGCCTCGCCCGGCACAGCGGCGCCGACCCCGGCGCCGCCCTGTGGCTCGGTGCCCTCAATCCGCTGGTGCTGCTGCACCTGGTGGCCGGGGCGCACAACGACGCGATGATGCTCGGCCTGCTCGGGGTGGGCCTGGTCGCGGCGCTGGGCCGCTGGCCGGTCCTGGGCGCGGTCCTCGTCACGCTCGCCGCCCTTGTCAAGGCTCCCGCCGTGCTCGGGCTCGCCGCGATCGTCGTCCTCCAGATGCGCGCGGGCCGCGGCGCCGTGCGCGCGGTGCTGACGACCGCTGCCGCGGCGGCCGCGACGACGGTCGCCGCGACCGCAGCCGCCGGTACGGGATACGGCTGGATCGCCGCCCTCAACACCCCCGTCTCTCCGCACAACTGGGCCCTGACCAGCCTGCTCGGCCGCGCCACCGGCGCCCTGCTGGAGCGGCTCGGCAGCGACCTCGCCCCGCTCGCCGTGCCCGTCTGGCACACGATCGGCCTGGTGATCACCGCCGTCGCGTTGCTCGTCATATGGGTACGGCTGCGCCCGCGCCCGGTGTACGCCCTCGGCCTCAGCCTGGCCGCGGTGGCCGCCTTCGGCCCGGCGATCCGGCCCTGGTACGCGCTGTGGGGACTGTTCCTCATCGCCGCTGCCGCTCCCAACGCCTCGGTACGGCACCGGGTCGCGGCCGTCACCTGTGTGCTCGCGCTCGGTGTCATGCCGAGTGGCGGACCGGCCGACCTCGGGCAGCTGATGCTGGCCGTCTCCGGCGGCGTACTCGCCGTGGTCGTGCTGTGGCAGGTTCACCAGGCCGCGCAGGCCCCGGCCCTGGGGCGGACGGCGTGAGAACACCCCGCACCGACCGCGGGCGGCTGCTGCTCGTGCTGGTCCTGGCCGCCGCCCTGACCGTGTTCACCGCGACCGTGCCGCTGCTGCGCGACTGGTTCGACCTGCGCGTCTACCACGGCGCCCTCCACCACTGGATCCATGACGGCGGCCGGCTCTACGACTACCGGGTGCCTGGCACCATGTACGGCTTCACCTACCCGCCGTTCGCCGCCGTCGCCATGCTGCCGATGGCCCTGGTCGGGATGCGCACCGCGATCGTGATCGCGCTGCTGCTCAACCTCGCCGCCCTCGCCGTGTCGATGCGCGTGCTGACCGGCCGGGCCTGGCGCCGCCATGGCTGGTACGGGTGTGCCCTGGCCGCCTGCGCCCTGGCGTTGTACGAACCGCTGCGCGACACCTTCAGCTTCGGGCAGGTCAACGTCCTGCTGCTGGCCCTCGTCCTGGTCGACGCCTGGCTGCTCGCCACCGGCCGGGGCCGCTGGGCCGGCATCGGCATCGGCCTCGCGGCGGCCGTCAAGCTCACGCCCGCCCTCTTCATCGGCCTGCTGCTGCTCGCCGGACGCCGGCGCGCGGCCGGCGTCGCGACGGGCGTGGCCCTGGCGGCGACGGGACTCGCGGCCCTGGTGACCCCGGAGGGTTCGCGCTTCTACTGGACGCACGCCATGTGGGACACCACCCGGGTGGGCCGGCTGGACTACGTCTCCAACCAGTCCTTGCAGGGCATCCTGGCCCGGCTGGACGTCGACAGCCGCGCGGTCTGGGCGGTCGCCGTGCTGCTGGTGCTCGGGGTGTGGGCGTGGCGGTCCCGCAGGGCCGCGGCGGCCGGCGACTGGTACGCGGCCTTCGCCCTCACCGCCCTGACGGCGTGCCTGGTCAGCCCGATCACCTGGGTGCACCACCTCGTCTGGCTGCTGCCGGCCTTCGTGCTGCTGGTCCGCGCCGGGCAGCCGCGGGTCGCCGCCGTGCTGTACGCGGCGATGTGCACCAGCGTGGTGTGGCTCTGGTTCGACGACGCGTCCGGGATCGACGGGTTCCTCGGCAGCAACCTGTACGCCTGGATCACGCTCGGGCTGCTGCTGGGGCTGCCGGTGGGCTGTCAGTCCTCGATGTGGAAGACCTTGAGCCGCAGGACCAGCGCGACGGCGGCCGCCCCCAGACAGGCGGCCGCCGCGATTGCCGCCGTCTCCGGCCAGCCGGGACCGGGCTCCGCGGTGACGAGCGCGGCCACCGGGGCGGGCGCGGTCTCGGGGCCGGGGCGCGGCGTGCTGCGCAAGGCGTCCAGCGAACCGACCGGGTCCACCCGGCCGGCGGCCGCGAAGCCCCAGTCGAGCAGCGACCGGGCCTCCTCGTAGACGTCGAAGGGGCCGTCCGTCTGGGGGTTCATCACCGTCACCACGAGGGTGCGCCCGTCCCGCCGGGCGGCGGCGACGAGGGTGTGTCCGGCCCTGCTGGTGTATCCGTTCTTGATGCCGATCAGGCCCGGGTAGCGGTCCACGCCGTCGTCGCCGGTCAGCAGCCGGTTGGTGTTGCGGATGTCGTACGCCCAGCCGTCCGCACCGGGGAACTCGGCCTCGAGGGTGGCGCAGTACCGGGCGAACTCGGTGTTGCGCAATCCCTCCCGGCCGAAGACGGCCAGGTCGTACGCCGAGGACACCTGGCCCTCCGCGTCGTATCCGTCGGGTGACAGGACCCGCGTGTCGCGGGCGCCCAGGGCCCTGGCCTTGGCCTCCATCTGCCGGGAGGTGACGTCCCAGCCGCCGTTCAGCCCGGCCAGCACGTGCACGGCGTCGTTGCCCGAGTTGAGGAAGACCCCGCGCCACAGGTCCGAGACGCGGTACGAGTGGCCCTCGCTGACGCCGACGAGGCTGCTGCCCTCACCGACCTCCGCGAGCTCGCCGTACGTGACGCGGTGCTGGATGCCGCCGGGCAGCACGGGCAGCACGGTGAGGGCGAACAGGGTCTTGAGGGTGCTGGCGGGCGGCAGCCTGCGGTGCGCGTCCCGTGCTGCGAGCACCTCGCCGGTACGGGCGTCGGCCACCAGCCACGACAGGGCGGAGACGTCCGGAACCTCCGGCGCGCCGGGGCGCGGCCGCACCTGCGTGCCAGGGCGGTACAGCACGGCCGGCACCGGGGCCGTTCCGCGCGGCCCGCCCGGCGCTCCGGGGTCCGCCCCGGCCGGGGCGGCGGCGGCAGGCGCGAAGGTCAGGGCACCGGCCAGGCAGAGACCGCAGGTCGACACGGCCACCCGAGAAGCGAATCCGATCGTCATATGATCAACCTAGAAACGGACCGGCCTCGATCGGTGCTGGCCGGGCCGAGCGGTGCCGGCGTGCACCCGGATGCCACACGCGCGCCCGGCGTGGCGCCTTCCCGGCGAGCCCGAGCAGGTCAGCCGGCCGGCAGCGTCGGCTGGATCCGGCGCAGGAACGCGGCGTTGTCCGGGGTCTGCCGCATCCGCTCCAGCAGCGTCTCCAGACCGGTCCCGCCCTCCCGGGCCGACAGCGCCCGGCGCAGGCCGTGCACGGCGGCCAACTCGGCCGGAGACAGCAGCAGTTCCTCGCGGCGGGTACCGGATCCGGTGACGTCGACGGCGGGGAAGACGCGGCGCGAGGCGAGTTCGCGGCTCAGCCGGAGCTCCATGTTCCCGGTGCTCTTGAGTTCCTCGAAGAAGAAGTCGTCGGCCCGCGAGCCGGTCCCGACCAGGGCGGTGGCCAGGATGGTCAGCGAACCGCCCTCCTCGGCCGCCCGTGCGGCGCCGAAGAACCGCTTGGGCTCCTGCAGCGCGGCCGCGTCCACACCGCCGGAGAGAGTACGGCCGCCGGAGCCCGCCGCGTTGTTGTGCGCCCGGCACAGCCGGGTCAGCGAGTCCAGCAGGATCACGACGTCCTCACCGGCCTCCACGAGCCGCTTGGCACGCTCCACGACCAGCTCGGCGAGGGCGATGTGCTGCCGGGGAGTCCGGTCGAAGGGCGAGGCGTACACCTCGCCCCGCACCGAGCGCCGCATGTCGGTGACCTCCTCGGGGCGCTCGTCGAGCAGCACGACCATCACCCGGCACTCGGGATGGTTGCCGGCGAGTGCGGCGGCGATCTGCTGGAGCAGCACGGTCTTTCCGGTCTTGGGCGGGGCCACGATCAGCCCGCGCTGCCCCTTGCCGACGGGGGAGAGCAGATCGGCGACGCGTCCCGCGAGGCCGCCCGCCGGGTGTGCGAGACGGATCCGCTCGCGGGGGTGGAGGGGTGTGAGGTCACGGAAGTGGCGACGGCCCCGGAGCTGTCCGGGCGCGTGGCCGCCCACGCGCCCGACGGCGGTCAGGGTGCGCCGGGATCCGCGTACGGCCTCTACCAGGTCGCCCTTGCGCAGCCCGTGGTCGCGGATCAGGCCGGCCGGGAGCTGGGGATCGGACGGCGTGGGCACGCAGTCGAGGCCGCGCAGGTGCCCCTTGCCGCCCGCGTCGATGTCCAGGATGCCGGTGACGACCTCAGCCGCGGGGGCCTCGAGCTGGAGGGGAGGGGCTTCGAGTGTGGTGGTCATGGTGTCGGTCCTTTCGAGGACTCGCAGGCCTGCGGGCGAAGGCGGGCACGAGGCCGTGAGGAAGGGAGGGGGAGAGGGGCAGGGAGGGGCCGCGGACGAGGCGCAGGTACAGGCCCGACGGGCGGCGGAAGACGCACCTCGGTGACGCGCGGACGGATCCGCGAACGAGGTGGTGCGGGAAATGCCGCTGCACCGGCCGGGAACGGCGGTGATGCGCGGGCTGAGGGAGGGAACTGGCACCGGCGCCACAACGAGGCGTACACAAGTGCTGTCGGCACCCTACCACCTGCAACCGGATCGGTGCTGTGATGCCCGTCTCACGAGGGCGGGGCTAAGCTGAGGCCGATGTTCAGCCCCCAAGGCCCCAGCCTTCGTGAACTCGTCGTCCAGGCGCTGTCGTCGGTCGAGCGTGGCTACGACCTGCTCGCGCCGAAGTTCGACCACACGCCGTTCCGCACGCCGGACTCGGTGCTCGACGCCGTCGCGGAGGCGCTGCGGCGGATCGGGCCGTTCGAGGACGGCCTCGACGTGTGCTGCGGTACGGGCGCGGGCGCGGACGTGCTGCGGGACGTCTGCGCGGGGAGCGTCACGGGGGTCGACTTCAGCGCGGGAATGCTGGCGGTCGCGCGGGAGCGTGTCCCCTCCGGCGTGCCCCGGGTGTCCTGGGTGCGGGCGGACGCCCGGGCCCTGCCGTTCCGTCCCGCGTTCGACCTGGCGGTCAGCTTCGGGGCGTTCGGGCACTTCCTGCCGCGCGAGCTGCCGGGACTGTTCACCGAGGTGCGCTCCGTGCTGCGGCCGGGCGGGTGCTTCGCGTTCCCGGTCGTGGCCCCGCCCCGCACCGGCACCCTCGCGCACTGCATGCTGCTGGGCTTCGACCTGGTGATGCGGGTGCGCAACGCCGTGTGGCGGCCGCCCTTCGTCATGTACTACCGGGCGCTACGGTTCGGGCTGCTGCTGCGGACACTGGAAGGCGCCGGGTTCCGGGTGGAGCTGCACCCGCTGCCCGAGTTCGGGCGGCGGCGGGACGGAAGCCCGCGCGTGCGGATGGTCGTGGCCCGGCGCCTGGGGTGAGGACTCGGCCCTGGAGGGGATTGCCTGTCCCGCCGCCGGGGCTCAGACCGCTGCGGGGAGGGTGAACTCGTAGACCAGTGCGTCCCGTTGGGCGTCCACGACCAGTTCGGTGAATTCCAGTGGCCGCTCGTGCTGGTCGTGCACCAGGCGGGTCACCCGGACCGAGGGGCTGTCGGGGAGGCGGGTGATGGCGTCGCGGTGGTGCAGAGTCAGTCCCGCCGTGCGCATCCAGTCGTAGGCGCGGCGCAGCTGGGCCGCGGCGGCGCCGTCGGCGCGGTCACGGTAGCGGCCCAGCTCCTCCACCTCGGCCAGGGCCACGGCAGAGAAGGAGCTGACGGCGCTGCGCAGGCCACGGCCGTCGGCGCAGGCGGAGCGGTAGTGGTGCATCAGGGTCGGCCGGTGCGGGGCGAGCCGGAGGGCCGTCGCGTGCGCGGGCGGGGGTGTCTCCCAGGTGACGGTCGCCCGGTCGACCGCGCGCTCCTCGGGGCCGCGCCTGACGCCGAGCGGGAAGGCCAGCGAGGTCGGGTGCTCGACCGGCGTGCCGCACAGGGTGGCGTGGCTGCCGCGCCGGTCGGTGGCGACCAGTCCGTCCCGGCGCAGCACCTCCAGCGCCTGCCGTACGGTCTCTCTGCTGACCCGGAAGTGCTCGGCCAGCTGCCGTTCGCCCGGCAGCCTCTCGCCGGGCGGGATTGTGCCGTCGCGTAGTTCGCCGAGCAGTTCTGTCGCGATCCGCCAGTACAGGGGCTGTTCGTCGGTGTGCGGGCGGTCGTGCGGGGTGGTGCGGGCCATGCCGCGCCCTCCTGTTGGTGACGTGCCGTAGCCGTGCGGGCTCATTGCGCCACCAGAATTAGCATTGGTCTAAACCACCAGGGAAGAGCGGCCCGGCGGTTCGGCCGAAACAGACCGGGCGGAAAGTGGCCGCGGGCGGCGCGCGGGGGCGTCAGAGGGCGTCGTACACGGCGTTCACCAGCGCCGTCTTCCGGGGGTCGTCGGCGACGTGCGGTCCCATGCGGTTCATCACATACCCCAGCGACACGCCCGCCTCCGGGTCGGCGAGTCCGGCGGACCCGCCGAATCCGTCGTGCCCCACCGCGCGCGGGTTGGGCCCGTACGAGCCGTGCGGGCCGCTGAGCCACAGGCCGAGACCGATCTCGGTCTCCCTGCGGAACCCGGCGCCCAGCACCAGGTCCCGGCAGCTGCCCCGCTCCCACACGCGGACGAACCGCTCGGCGGCCTGTTGTGTCTCCACCGTCCCCATCCCCTGTCTCTCAGGCGTACGACCGCAGCCAGCGCATCCTGGCGGCGCTGTGGAACGGGCCGCCGCCCTCGTGGTCGTTGAAGTCGTACACCTCGATGGTCTTCTCCTCGTGCGCCCAGGCGTTGAACGCCGCGAAGACGGTGGACGGCGGGCACGTCTGGTCCTCCAGCGCCGTCGAGAACAGGGCGGGAGCGCGGCCGCGCGCGGCGAAGTGCACCCCGTCGAAGTAGGACAGCGTACGCAGCGTGTCCTGCGCCCGGCCGCGGTGGGTCTTGAGGTAGAGCCCGATCTCCCGGTAGGGGTGACGGTCCGTCAGCGTGGTGGCGCGCGGGAAGTCGCACAGGAACGGCACGTCGGGCGCCACCGCCACCAGGTCGGAAACCAGGCCGCCGACGGCGAGGGCGATGCCGCCGCCCTGGCTGGCGCCGAGCGCGACCGTCCTCGCCGGGTCGGTGAGCGGATGCGAGCGGGCGGCCTCGACGGCGCGCACGGCGTCGGTGAACACGCGGCGGTAGTAGTAGTTCTCGGGCGCGTCGATGCCACGGGTCAGGAAACCGGGGTACGCCGGTGCGCCGCCGACCGGGTCCGGGGTGCCGCCACCGCCACCCCAGGCGCTGCCCTGGCCTCGGGTGTCCATCACGAAGTGCGCGCGGCCCGTGGACGCCCACAGCAGATGCTCGTGCGGCAGCCCGCGCCCGCCCCCGTACCCGACGAACTCGACCACCAGCGGCAGCGGCCCCGTCGCGGTGGCCGGCAGCAGCAGCCAGCCCTTCACCGGGTGCCCGCCGAACCCGGCGAACGTCACATCGAACACCTGCACGGTGGCCAGGTCCGTGTCCACCGGTTCGAACCGGGCGTCCAGCTCGTGCTCGCGCGCCTCCTGCAGGGTCTTGGACCAGAAGGCGTCGAAATCCTCGGGTTCGGTGGCGGCACCGCGGTACTCACGGAGCTCGTCGAGGGGGAGGTCGAACAGAGCCATACGGGACCACCTCGGGTGCGAAGACGTCGATGATCACACCGTACGCGCGGGCTCCGGCCGCTCGCCAGGGCGCGCGCCGGACCCTGCCCTGTCGCCTGCCGGGCGCCGGGCCAGCGCGCCCGGAGCGGGACCGCCGGCCAGGCGCCACAGGGCGATCACCGGGTCGCAGACCGCGCGGCCGAGGGAGGAGGGGTGGCCCCGCAGGGGCATTGCCGGCAGGTTCCGACGGGTTGCCGCCAACGGCTTGTCAGGCCCGCCGGCGGGTCCACTCCGGTTCGGTACGCGCCCAATCACGCTCCCACTCGGCCATGCGGTGCCGGTTCGCCACCCGGCGGACGGCCGCGTTGCCGAGCAGCACCAGGGCGGCCGTGCCGGCCGTGGCACAGACGCCCAGGGTGAGGCTGTGCTGCCAGACCATCGTGTCGCTCGGGGGCGGTGCCACGCTGCGGCCCCGCCGGTCGAACCACACGTCGACCGTCTCACCGGACCGCTTCCCCGCCGGCACCCGCGCCGTCGCCGTCCGGTCACCCTCGCCGGGCTCGGTCCAGCGCACCGTCGCGCGGTAGGTGTACTCCCGTCCGCCCTGTACCGCGGGCAGCGTGTCGGGGGTTCTGCCCACGATCTCGGCCCGCACGTGCCGCCTGTCCTCCCACTGGGCCGCCGCGGTCCGCCGCGCCTCGCCATGGGCCCACCAGCCCGACAGCGCCCCGGCCAGCGGCGCGCCCAGGAACAGCAGGACGGCGACAGCCACCGCCGTCCATGCCTCGACGACGTCCGACCTGCGCCGCAGCGGATTGCACCGCCGGCTTCGGCCGCGCATCCGGGTTCGCATCTTCGCCCTCCTCGCCGTCACCGGAGCCGGGGAGCGTGAACGCCGACCCCCGGCCCGTGCATGCGTGCGAGTGCCACATGAGACTCGTACCCCGTCCCACGCAGTTCGCTCACCCGGCGGCGAGAAGGCGGGGACGCTCAGCCGAAGCGTTCGATCCGGATCCGGTCGACCGGCTGGCCGGCCGCCACGAGCAGGCGCGAAGCGTGTTCGGCGAAGGCGTTGGAGCCGCACACATAGGCCTCCCACCCACCGTCGGGCGCGGCGTCCAGGAGCCGCGCCACATGTGCAGCCGTGATCCGCCCCACCGGTACGCCCGGTGGGGCCGTGCGGGTGAACACGGGCGTCGTCTCGGCGCCGTACTCCCGCGCGTAGATCAGATCCTCGGGGCCGCGCGCGGACACCAGCAGCCGCAGCGGCACGGACAGGCCACGCGCCCGACGGTGCCGCACCATCGACATCAGCGGTACGACCCCGGATCCGGCGCCGATCAGCACCGCGGGCCGGTCGCCCGGCCAGGCGAAGAAGCCGCTCAGCGGCCCGCGCACCTCGACACGGTCACCGGGCCGCGCCTCGCCGTGGAACCAGCCGGACACCTCACCGGCCTCGACGTGGTCCAGCGTCAGTTCGATGTGCCCCGAGTCGTCCGGCGCGGACGCCAGGGAGTAGTGGCGCTGGGCGGTGTAACCGTCCGCGGCGGTCAGCCGGAGCGACAGGTGCTGGCCGGGCAGATGCCCCGCCCAGCCGGGCACCGCGAACCGGAAGGTCGCCGCGCGCGGCGTCTCGCGGCGGATCTCGGTGAGGGTCGCGGTCTGCCAGCGGCCGGCGGCGCCGTCGCCGACGGCGATCCGGCCGGGCACGGCGAACCCCGTCGGGTCAGTGAACGTGTCAGTCACCGGAGTACCGCTGCTCCTCCCACGGGTTGCCCCGCGCGTGGTAGCCGTTCTGCTCCCAGAAGCCGGGCTCGTCGTGGTCGAGCAGGCGGATGCCGGCGAGCCACTTCGCGCTCTTCCAGAAGTACAGATGCGGCACCAGCAGCCGCGCCGGGCCGCCGTGCTCAGGCGTGAGCGGCAGGCCGTCGTACTCCCAGGCGATCCAGGCCCGGCCCCCGGTCAGGTCCGCGAGCGGGAGGCCGGTGGTGTAGCCGGTGTGCGTGTAGGCGACGGCGTGCGTCGCCGTCGGCAGCGGGCGCACCTGTTCCAGGAAGGCGTCGAGCGAGACGCCCGCGAAGCGGACGCCGAATTTCGACCAGCCCGTCACACAGTGGATGTCGCCCTCGTAGGCCGAGGCGGGCAGCGCGTGCGCCTGCGCCCAGTCCCAGGTGCGGGGCGCTTGAACAAAGCCGTCGACGCGGAAGGTCCAGTCGGTGGCCGCGAGGTGGGGGGTGACCTCGGCGGACAGGACGGGCCAGTCGTCGCCGGCGTCGTACTGCCCGGGCGGCAGCCCCGGGTTGTCGACGCGTGGGCGCCCGGTGAAGCCTCGGGTGACGTTCATGCGGGTGGTGCCTCCAGACCGCCGGTGCGGCGGCCCGCGGATAGAGCCTGACCAATGCGTACGCGTACCACCGTACGTGGTACGCCGCCGGCTCACCGCGGCCCCTCGGCGCCCCGGGCGCCGTACCGCCGCGACGCCTGACGGACCGCCGCAGCTCCGCCTCCCGCGGTACCCGGTCCGCACCCGTCCGCGAGTTCGGGCGGCGCGCGACGGGCCCGGTATGCGCCGGCTGTCGGCCGGCCTGCCGAGGGCGTGCCGCCCGGCCGTCGTCTCCCGCTGGACGGCCTCCACGGCGTTCTCCCATGGACGGGTGGCCGCCCCTTCGGGGCATTCCCGTTGAGGTAATGTGGCCGTCCGGCTGCGGGTGGGCCCAGCCGTGCGCGACCGAGGAGGTGAGTCCCATTACCGCTGTGTCAGCTCGGGTGCTCTCTCCTCATGCCGGCGCGGAACACCGGCAGTAGACGACCACGAGAGCGCCCTTCGCCTCCGAAAGGCTCTCGACCCGCATGCCCCTGCCGCTTCACCCCTCCCGTCCCTCGGTGGTGGCCGCCCTGCGCGCCGCCGGCTGTGTCTTCGCCGAGGACGAGGCGGAGCTGATCCTCGGCGCCGCCCGGACGCCGGACGAGGCCGCCGCCATGGTGGCCCGCCGCACCGACGGGCTTCCCCTCGAACTGGTCGTCGGCTGGGCCGAGTTCAGCGGTCTGCGGATCGCCGTCGAGCCCGGTGTCTTCGTGCCCCGCCGCCGCACCGAGTTCCTCGTCGCCGAGGCCCTCGCCGCCGCCCCGGACGCCTCCGTCGTCGTCGACCTGTGCTGCGGCTCGGGCGCGGTGGGCGCCGCGCTGGCCACGGCCCTGGGCCGGGTCGAACTCCACGCCGCCGACCTGGACCCGGCCGCGGTGGGCTGCGCCCGGCGCAACGTCGCCGGGCACGGTGGCCGGGTCCATCAGGGCGACCTCTACGCGGCCCTCCCCGGCCGGCTGCGGGGCCGCGTCGACATCCTCGCCGCGAACGTCCCCTACGTCCCCAGCGCCGAGGTCGCCCTCCTGCCCGCCGAGGCACGCAACCACGAACCGGCGGCCGCGCTCGACGGCGGCGCCGACGGACTCGACGTGCTGCGCAGGGTCGCCGCCGGGGCACGCGAGTGGCTGGCTCCGGGGGGCTGCCTGCTGACGGAGACCAGCGAGCGCCAGGCTCCGCAAGCCGTGGAGATCTTCCTCCGCGCGGGCCTGACGACCCGTCTGGCGGCGTCGGAGGAGCTGTGCGCCCATGTGGTGATCGGGGCGGGCTGAGCGGGCTCGCGGCGGGGCAGCCCGGGGCGGGTACCGGTTCCCGCGCGGCGGAGGGACCGGCTGACGGGCCCCGGTGGGCCCGGCCGGCGGCGCGTGGCCGTCCGCGCGCCGCCGTCAGTCCCCCGTCCGCGCCCGGGCGATGAGGACCGCCACGTCGTCGTGGTTGTCGGGATGGTGCAGGGTGCGGACGAGAAGGTCGCAGACCTCCTCCAGGGGGCGGGCCGGGTCGTCGAGGAGGCCGAGCAGTGTGTCCAGGCGTTCGTCGAGGGAGTGACTGCGGGTCTCGACCAGGCCGTCGGTGTAGAGGACGAGTTCGTCGCCGGGGCCGAAGGTGAAGACGGTCGTGGTGAACTCGACGCCTCCCACGCCCAGCGGCGCCCCGGTCGGCAGGTCGAGCAGCTCCCGCCCGCCGTCCCGCCGGATGTGGACCGGCGGCAGATGACCCGCGTTGGCGATCAGGCAGCGCCGACGGCGGGGGTCGTGGACGGCGTACAGGCAGGTGGCGATGGAGTGGTCCAGCTCGGAGGTGATCCGGTCGAGGTGTTCGAGGAGCACCGCCGGGTCCAGGCCGAGGGACGCCAGGGTGTTGGTGGCGGTGCGCAGCCGTCCCATGGTCGCCGCGGCCGTGATGCCGCTGCCCATCACGTCGCCCACGACGAGCGCGGTCCTGCCCTCGCCCAGGGCAATGACGTCGAACCAGTCGCCGCCGACCTCGGTGGCGGCGCCGGCCGGCTGGTAGCGGGAGGCGACTTCCAGGCCGCCGGTGACCGACGGATGAGTGGGCAGCAGGCTGCGCTGGAGGGTGATGGCGGTGTCGCGGGCGTTCTGGTACCAGCGGGCGTTGTCGATCTGCACCGCCGCGCGTGCGGCCAGCTCACGGGCGAGCAGCAGATCGTCCTCGCCGAACGGCAGCGGGTTGTGGATGCGCTTGAGGTCGAGGGCGCCGAGCACCTCCCCGCGCGCGATGAGCGGGACGGCGAGGTAGGAGTGGACGCCGGCGCGCGCGAGCAGGGCGGCGGCCTCCGGCGAACGGGCGATGCGCGGCAGGTCCTCGTCCTTGACCTGCGGGATCATCACCGGCCGCGCCGAGCGTACGCACTCCGTGACCAGACGGTCGGGACCGTAGCGGGCCACCTGTCCCGGCGGGTCGGCCGCCTGCATCGCCTCGGGCGCGTCGTCCGCCCGCACGGCCAGCGCCCGGATCACGGCCGGCTCGCACGGATCGGCGCTGCTGCGCCGGCCGCCGATCACCGAGTCCAGCAGGTCGACGGCGGCCACGTCCGCCAGTTCCGGCACCGCGACGTCGGCCAGTTCGCTGGCGGTGCGCTCCAGCTCGAGCGTGGTGCCGATCCTCGCCGACGCGTCCGCGATGAGCGCCAGCCGCCGCCGCGCCGTCTCCGCCTCGACGCCCGCCCGGCGCTGTTCCGTGACGTCCACCACCGACTTGGCGACGCCCAGCACCGTGCCGAGGGAGTCGTCCAGCCGGTACAGCGACACCGACCAGGTGTGGTCCTCGTACGGGTCGGCCGCGGTACGCCCGGTGACGGGGTGGCCGACCAGCGGCTGCCCGGTCTCGAGGACGTGGCGCAGGGCGGTCTCCAGCGCGGCCACGTCCAGCATGGGCAGCACCTCGCCGATGGTCCGGCCGACGTGCTCCTCGGCCGGGACGCCGTTGATCCGCTCCAGTGCCGCGTTCACGGACACGTAGCGCAGCCCGGTGTCCAGGACGGCCAGTCCGATCGGTGACTGCGCGATCATCCGGGTGGACAGGGCGACGTCCTGCTCCAGCTTGCGCACGGTCGACTGGTCGGCGGCGAGACCGAGGGCGTAGACGTCGCCCTGGTCGTCCAGCAGCCGCATGTTGCGGAACTCCACCAGGCGGGTGCTGCCGTCCTTGCGGCGCACGGGGAAGGCGCCGGCCCAGCCCCGGCCGGTGGCCATGACGTCGGCGAACAGCTTCCTGACCAGATCGAGGTGCTCCTCGTGCACCATCACCCGGGCGGCGTAGGCGCCGAGCGCCTCCTGTGCCGGGTAGCCGAACAGCTCCTCGGCCTGGGGGCTCCACAGCACGATGCGGCCCTCGGCGTCCAGCACCACCGAGGCCACGCCCAGCACGTCGAGCAGGCCGCTGGGCCGCTCCGGTCCACTGCCCGGCTCGGTCCCGTCGGCCACCGGTGGCCCGGTTGCTCCCATCCCACGCACCGCCTTCGCCGTCCGCCAACGGCACGCCGTCCCGTGCCGACTCCCCTTGCCGTTCCGCGCTCAACCATCTCTCTTACGCCACGACCGCCCTACTCCACCATCCCTCAACATGACTGGGGGTGTCTGTCGATGGGACGGGATCGAAATGGTCCATCCGAGGGGGAGTGCGGCCGCAGCCCCTCACTGGCGTGCACATGTCGAGCTGTACATCCGGGAATGTGGTGGTTTTCTGGGAGTGCGGCACGGCGTCGTGTGGGAACTCGCCGCCGTACCGCAGCGCGCCCACGAGAGGAGCCACCATGATGGACACCGAGCGAGCGCATCCGGAATCGGTCTCCCTGGAGATCAGCGGGTGCAGCAAGGAAGACGCCCGGATCGTGTTCGACAGCCTGTGCGCCTACTTCGACTCGGACCGCTGCTCCGAGGACGTACCGCGCGACTGGCACGAGGTCAGGCCGACGGTGTGGCTGGGCACCTTCGAGGTCTCCGCGCCGCACGAGGGCGCGCATCCCCCCACCCCCCGGCTCTCCGCCTCCGTCGAGGCCGACGCGCACGGTGGCTACTGGGCGATCGACCGCTTCCGCACCACCCTGCACGACCTGTTCGACGTCCACGACCTCGGCACGGCCTCCGGTGACCAGGAGCGTGAGTTGCACGTGCGCCTGGAGAGCCGCTGACCGGTGTGGCGCAACGGACAGCCCCTCCATTGTGCAACTAGTTGCATAAACCGGGCGCGGTCCTCTACAACAGAGGCACGTCACCGCGCACGGAGGGGCCATGACCCGTTACCCGCATCTGCTGAGCCCGCTCGACCTGGGCTTCACCACCCTGCCCAACCGCGTCCTGATGGGCTCCATGCACGTCGGTCTCGAGGAGGCCGAACGCGGCTTCGAGCGGATGGCGGAGTTCTACGCCGCCCGGGCCCGCGGGGGAGTGGGCCTCATCGTCACCGGCGGCATCGCGCCCAACGACGAGGGCCGGCCGTACGAGGGCGGCGCCAAGCTGACCACCGGCGACGAGGCCCGCCGGCACCGGCAGATCACCGAGGCCGTGCACCGCGAGGGCGGCCGGATCGCGATGCAGCTGCTGCACTTCGGCCGGTACGCCTACCACCGGGACCTGGTCGCCCCCAGCCCCCTCCAGGCCCCGATCAGCCCCTTCCCGCCCCGTGAGCTGACCGACGCCGACATCGAGCGGACCGTCGACGACTACGCCCGCGCCGCCCGTCTCGCCCGGCAGGCCGGATACGACGGCGTGGAGATCATGGGCTCCGAGGGCTACCTCATCAACGAGTTCATCGCCACGCAGACCAACCACCGCGCCGACCGCTGGGGCGGCTCGTACGAGAACCGCATGCGCTTCCCGGTCGAGATCGTCCGGCGGGTGCGTGAGGCGGTCGGCGCGGACTTCATCGTCATCTACCGGCTGTCCATGCTCGACCTCGTGCCCGGCGGCTCCACCCTCGGCGAGGTCATCACCCTCGCCAAGGCGGTCGAGGCGGCCGGGGCGACCATCATCAACACCGGTATCGGCTGGCACGAGGCGCGCATCCCGACCATCGCCACCTCCGTGCCGCGCGGCGCCTACACCTGGGTCACCAAGCGCCTGATGGGCGAGGTGTCGCTCCCGCTCGTCACCACCAACCGCATCAACACCCCGGAACTGGCTGAGGAGTTGCTGGCGGGCGGGTGCGCCGACATGGTGTCCATGGCCCGCCCGATGCTGGCCGACCCCGACTTCGTCGCCAAGGCGCAGGCCGGCCGCCCCGAGGCCATCAACACCTGCATCGGCTGCAACCAGGCCTGCCTCGACCACACCTTCAGCGGGCAGATCACCTCCTGCCTGGTCAACCCGCGCGCCTGCCACGAGACCGAGCTGGTCCTGTCCCCGACCCGGCTGCGCAAGCGCGTCGCCGTGGTCGGCGCGGGCCCGGCCGGCCTCGCCTGTGCCGTGAGCGCCGCCGAACGCGGCCACGAGGTCACGCTGTTCGACGCCGCCGGCGAGATCGGCGGGCAGCTCAACGTCGCCCGCAAGGTCCCCGGCAAGCAGGAGTTCGACGAGACGCTGCGCTACTTCCGTCACCAGCTCGACGCGCACGGCGTCGACCTACGCCTGAACACCCGCGTGGCGGCCGCCGACATGGCCGGCTACGACGAGGTCGTCGTCGCCACCGGCGTCACCCCGCGCACCCCGGACATCCCCGGCGTCGACCACCCCAAGGTGCTCGGCTACCTCGACGTCCTGCGCGACGGGGCGCCCGTCGGCGACAGCGTCGCCGTCCTCGGCGCCGGCGGCATCGGCTTCGATGTCGCCGAATACCTCACCGACGGCGGCGACAAGGCCCACGAGGACCCGGCGACGTACTTCCGTCAGTGGGGTGTCGACATGGACTACGAGGGCCCCGGAGGCCTCGCCGCCCCCGAGCGCCCGGCCGCGCCGCGCACGGTCCACATGCTCCAGCGCAAGTCCACCAAGGTCGGCGCGGGCCTGGGCAAGACCACCGGCTGGATCCACCGCACCGAGCTGAGGCACCGCGGCGTCACCATGGTCCCCGGCGTGCGCTACGACCGTATCGACGACGCCGGACTGCACGTCACCGTCGGCGACACCAGCACGGTCCTTCAGGTCGACACCATCGTGCTGTGCACCGGGCAGGAGCCGCGCCGCGACCTCTACGACGAGCTGGTCGCCGCCGGGTGCAGCGCGCACCTGATCGGCGGTGCCGACGTCGCCGCCGAACTGGACGCCAAGCGCGCCATCAAGCAGGGCACCGAACTGGCGGCCGCCCTGTAGGCGCCGGGGCCGTCCCTAGGATGGCCACCATGTCACTCCCGCACGCGATTCTCACCGCCCTGCTCGAAAGGCCGTCCTCGGGGCTGGAGCTGACCCGCCGCTTCGACAAGTCGATCGGCTACTTCTGGTCGGCGACGCATCAGCAGATCTATCGCGAGCTGGGAAAGCTGGAGGCCGACGGACTGATCCGGGCCCTGCCGGCCGAGCAGCCGGCACGCGGGCAGAAGAAGAGCTACGAGGTCCTGCCCGCGGGCCGTGCCGAACTGGTCCGCTGGACCGCCGCCGCGCAGGAGCCCAAGCCGCTGCGGGACACGCTGCTGCTGCGGCTGCGCGCGGCGGCCGTGGTCGGCACGGCGGGTCTGCGGGACGATCTGCGCCGCCACCTCGACCTGCACCGGGTCCAGCTGGCGGAGTACGAGGAGATCGAGCGGCGCGACTTCCCGCCCGGCAAGGACAGCCCCCAGGACCGGTTGCAGCACCTGGTGCTGCGGGCCGGCATCGACCTGGAGACCTTCTGGACCCGCTGGCTGGAGCACGCGCTGGCGGAGCTCGCCGAACTGCCCCCGGAGCAGGACCGCTAGGGCCTGTCCGGCAGGTCCTGGAGCCGGTGGCTCAGAGGCGGTACGGCTTCGAGCGGCGGCGCAGGAACCAGACCGTGGCGATCACCGCGGTGCCCACCAGCGCCCCGCCCCCCACCAGCGTCAGCGCGCCGTAGTCCCGCGTGCCGCCGCCGACGCCACCGACGACGCCCCGGGTGGGTGAGGGCGTGGTCGTCGCCGAGATGGTCGGCGTGGACCCGGCGGCGACGATGACGGACTGGGTGCCGGCGGTGTTGCCGTTGGAGCACATGACGATGACCGTGTACGTGCCCGGGGTGACGTTCGTCCAGGCCGAGCCCTGCAGGGCGCTCGAACCGGTCAGCGCCACCTGGCGGCCCTGGGCGAAGTTCGTCTGGCTGCTGTTGAGGATCGACGCGGTGCCCCATCTGCCGTTCAGCTGGGTGCAGGCGCTGGTGGTCACCGAGACCGTGGAGCCGCTGGTGCTCACGGAGATCCCGGTGTTCGCGGCGGCCGGCCCTGCGACCAGGGCCAGCGGCAGCGCGGCGGCTGCCACGGCCGCCCCGAGGAGAGGCTGAGAAGTACGCATGGGACTGCCCTCCGGCGGCACGGTTGGCGGTACATCCCTTGCGCCGCCTGGGTCGGGGAACGCCCGTGCTGCCTCACAAAGGAAGCCAACGCGGCCCCGGCCCCTCCCGCATGCGGACCGCACCCGCCCAGGTGACGCACCCCGTCGTCCGGGGGACGGGAAGGGCTCTCAGAGCGCCTCGCCGGTCGTCACCGTCCGTTCCGCCGAGAAGCCGCCCCAGGTGCCGTCCGGGAGCCGGGGGCGGATCCGCACCCGGTGACTCACGCCGGCCTCCTGCCCGATGTAGAAGCTGTACGCCGCCTTGTCCCGGGGCGCCGTCCCGCCGAAGACCAAGGAGGTGGCCGGACGGCCGTCGAGCTGCACCTGGTACTCGGTGATCACTCCGTCCACCTTCGGCGGCACCCACGAGAGGTCGATGTGGTACGCCCCGTCGGCGCGCCGGGTCGTCGCGCGGAAGGCGGCCGGCGCGGTGTCCCGCCCCTCGTCCGTGCCCGGCGCGGTGGTGAGCCGGACGGCGGCACTGGCGGGGGAGAGGTTGTCCGCGGCGTCTCGCGCCCGGACGGTGAACGTGTAGCGGGTGCCCGGCCGCAGACCCGTCACCACCGTCGCGGTCTGTGCTCCGCCCACGCTGTGGATCTTCGCGGCCCCCTGGTAGACGTCGTACGACGCCACGCCCCGATCGTCCGTCGACGCCGCCCAGGACAGCTGCACGGCCCGGCTGCCGGCGGCCCGCCCCCGTGCCTCGCCGGGGCGGGAGGGGGCCGAGGCGTCGGCCGCGACGGCCGCGGGGGTGCGTGCCCGCACCTGACGGCTGCGCGGCCCGAGCCGCCCCTCGGTGTCCCGGGCCCGCACGGTGAAGACGTAGGTCGTCGAGGGCCGGAGCCGGGTGACGTCCACCATGTGCGCGGCTGCGTCGACCTCCTGGACCTTGGTGGCGCCGCGGTACACCTCGTAGCCGGCGACGCCCTCCGAGGACACCGCGTTCCACATCACGTGGACGCTGGTCGCGCTCCCGGCCGCCGCGGTGACCCCCGTCGGCGCGGCGGGCAGCCGCCCCTCGTCGCCGTCCGCCGCGCCACCCCGGCCGCAGGCCGGCACGGACAGCAGCACACCGAGGGCCAGGGCAGCGGGCACGGGAACGCGTCGCACGACTCGGCCTCCAGGGACGGCAGGCGGCAATGGTCCGGACCAATATGCGCCCACTGATGCGATCACATCAAGAGGGCGGGCCGTACCGAGCACCTCGCGCCGTTCCGTATGCTGAAGCGAGCACGGCCGAACTCTCCCCGGGAGGGCGGGAGTTCGTGCTCCCCGGTGCGGACCGCTGTCGTCGCTGATCCCGCGCCGGGCCGGGGCGGCCCGGCGGCCCGAAAGCCCTGCACGGGCCCCCGGGCCCCCGGGTCCACAGGTGGGCGGGCGTGGCGTGCGCCGTCCGGACCCCTCGGGTGGCCCCATGATCGGAATCAGCATCGGATGGTGCTGAGTGACCGTCAGTGTCCCCCAGCAGAGAGCTCCTTATCGTGCGTGTCCAGTCCCTCGCGCTGGCCGCGGCAAGTGCCGCCCTGCTCGCCCCGGCGACGTCCACGACCGCCCACCCTCCCAAGGAACCCCGCACCCGGCACGAGAGATCCGCCGACAGCACCGTCCGCGCGGCCGACCTGCTGGCCAGGGTGCGCCACTGCGACCCCGTGTCCCAGGGCCGCTACCGCACCGACGCCGGCCGGCCGGCGACCGTACGCGTCTGCGCAACCCGCGACGCCGTCTTCTGGACGGCCGACCTGGACATCGACTGCGACGGCCGCCCGGGCCGTCACTGCAACCGCCGCACCGACCCGTACTTCTCCGCCGGCACGGCCTTCCAGGCCTCCGACGGCCGCCCTCTGAACGCCGAACACCTCCCCTTCGTCGTCGTACCCGTGCCGAGCCGTATCTGGGACCACCGCGAGCACGGGGTGCGCGGCGGTGCGGTGGTGGCCCTCGTCCACCGCGGCCGGGTGCAGTACGCGGTCGTCGGCGACACCGGGCCGCGCGAGGTCATCGGCGAGGCGTCGTACGCCGCCGCCAAGGCCCTCGGCATCCCGCCCGACCCCCGTGGCGGCGGCACGGACTCCGGTGTCACCTACGTCGTCTTCAAGGGCTCGCGGATCTCGCCCATCGAGGACCACGCCGCCGCCGTGGCGGAGGGGCAGCGGCTGGCGCGGCGGTTCGTGGACGGCGGCTGAGCGGGCGGGTTCACCCACGAGCGGGGCCGCGGCCCGGTCGTCTGGAGCTTCGGCCCCGCCGGGTTGCCGATGGCGACCGTCTTCCGGCGTGTCGCTCGACCGGCCGCGTCGCCACGGCACGGGCCGCGCCCACCGCACCGGCGGGGGCCTGCCCCGCCGGCCGCGGAGTTCGCGCGCGGGCGGCTCGGCGTGCGTGGCGGCAGCCGGTCGGGCGGCTGCCGGTCGGGCGGCGGCGACGGGGCGAGCGGGGGTGGCCGACCGTGCCCTCTCCGCCGTCGCCCGCGAGGCCGGGTCCGGGCTTCAGACCTTCCGGTAGCTGTACGCCTCGGAGGCTGCCGCCGCCACCGCGTCCAGGTCGGCTCCCGTGCTCGCCGTGACGACCGCGGCGACGGCGCCCTCGACGAACGGGCAGTCCACCAGCCGGGTCCGGGCAGGGAGTTCGTCGCCCTCGGCGAGCAGTGTCTTCACGGTGAGGACGGCGCTGCCGAGGTCGGTGAGGACGGCGACTCCGGCCCCACGGTCCACGGAGGCTGCCGCGGCGGCGATCAGCTCCGCGCTCGTGCCCAGCTCACCGCCCTCGGTGCCGCCCGCCGGGGCGACGGGCACCGCCGTACCGCCGCCCGCGAGCCCCTGCGCCAGCTCGGCCACGGACACGGCCACCTGCGCGCTGTGCGACACCAGCACGATCCCGACCAGCTTCCCGTCACTCACCGGCGGCCTCCGCGAGTGCCGCGACGAGCAACGCCGACGACGTGGCGCCCGGATCCTGGTGCCCGATGCTCCGCTCGCCCAGATAGCTCGCCCGGCCCTTGCGGGCCTGCAACGGCGTGGTCGCCAGCGCACCCTGCTCGGCGGCCTCGCGCCCGGCGGCGAAGGAGTCGGCGAGCGCGTCCACGCCCGGTACGAGGGCGTCGATCATCGTCTTGTCGCCGGGCGCCGCCCCGCCGAGCGTCATCACGGCGTCCACGCCCTCCCGCAGTGCCTGGGCGAGCTGTGCCCGGTCGACCTCGGCGGCGTCGCCGAGCGCCTTGCCGGTGCGGCGCAGCAGGGTGCCGTACAGCGGCCCGGAGGCCCCGCCGACCGTCGAGATCAGCTGCCGTCCCGCCAGGATCAGGAGGGCGCCCGGCGTGGCCGGGGCCTCCTTCTCCAGAACCGCCGTCACGGCGGTGAACCCGCGCTGCAGATTGCTGCCGTGGTCGGCGTCCCCGATGGGGGAGTCGAGGGCCGTGAGCCGTTCCGCCTCGCGGTCCACAAACGCGGCCGTCGCCGTCATCCAACGGCGGAAGAAGTCGGCGTCGAGCACTGGGCCTCCTCGCGTGGTAGGTGCGTCGATCGTCCCGTCTCACATGCCCCAGCGCAGCCCCGGCGTGCTCACCGGCGCGTCCCACAGCCGGAGCAGTTCCTCGTCGACCTGGCACAGGGTGACCGAGGCGCCCGCCATGTCGAGGGAGGTCACGTAGTTGCCGACCAGGGTGCGGGCGACGGGGACCCCGCGCTCGGTGAGCACCCGCTGCACCTCGGCGTTGAACCCGTACAGCTCCAGCAGCGGAGTCGCCCCCATGCCGTTCACCAGGACCAGCACCGGATTGCGCGGGCCGAGGTCCTCCAGTACGGCGTTCACCGCGAAGTCCGCGATCTCGCGCGAGGTCATCATCGCCCGCCGCTCCCGGCCCGGCTCGCCGTGGATGCCGATACCCAACTCCAGCTCGCCCGTGGGCAGATCGAAGGTGGGGGTGCCCTTGGCGGGCGTGGTGACGGCGCTCAGCGCCACACCGAAGCTGCGCGAGCTCTCGTTGACCTGCCGCGCGATCGCCTCGACCCGCTCCAGCGGCCGGCCCTCGTCGGCGGCGGCACCGGCGATCTTCTCCACGAACAGCGTGGCGCCGGTGCCCCGCCGCCCTGCGGTGTAGAGGCTGTCGGTGACGGCCACGTCGTCGTTGACCAGCACCTTGGCGATCTGGATGCCCTCGTCCTCGGCGAGCTCGGCCGCCATGTCGAAGTTGAGCACGTCACCGGTGTAGTTCTTCACGACGAACAGCACCCCGGCCCCGCTGTCCACGGCCGCAGCGGCCCGCAGCATCTGGTCGGGCACCGGGGAGGTGAAGACCTCGCCCGGACAGGCGGCCGACAGCATCCCGGGCCCCACGAATCCGCCGTGCAGCGGCTCGTGCCCCGAGCCGCCGCCGGAGACGAGCCCGACCTTCCCCTGGACGGGTGCGTCCCGCCGCACGATCACCCGGTTCTCCACATCGACGGTCAGCTCCGGATGCGCCGCCGCCATACCTCGCAGCGCGTCCGCGACGACGGTCTCCGGGACGTTGATGAGCATCTTCATGGGTGTCTCCTGGGTAGCCTAACAGGGCAGTCACTGAACTGCGTCTTTGCTGGTCAAAGTGAGTGTGAGGTTTGTGATCTTGGCGGTCCATGGCGGCCGGAAGCGGGTTCTGACGGTACTGATGCTGACTTAGATGACGGATCGTCAGGTTGGTCGGACGGTTGGGTGAGGCTTGGTCGGGATGCCGCTGTCGGCAGTATCGGTCTTGCGGCAGCAAAGGTCACGCGCGAGAACGGCATGGGCGCGCCCCGGTCCCGAACCAGGATGTACCGGATGTCGGCGTCTTAGCACGCTGCGCCTCGTCGACAGCTGTTATGAGGGATCCTTCAGGCCTTGCTTGTGTCGGAAGCGCCTGTGAGGCGGCCCCAGCCGCTCGGGTTAACCGCGGTCCTACGTCAGCACATTCTTCGGCTGCTGGTGGTGCGCCATGTATGGCATCGCGACCAGGGAAAGCGAAGGTCGGGTTAGCTATAGGTAGGGCGTTGGTCCGTGTATGCCGGGGGAGGCGGTACAGACGACGAGGTGGTGTGACTGGTCGGGGTCGAGGAAGTACTGGCAGTTCAGCTCCAGGGACCCGACCTCGGGGTGGAGGAAGCGTTTGACCTGGCCGGGGCGGACGCCCACCTCATGCGTGGCCCACAATCTCCGGAACTCCTCGCTGTGCTCCAGGAGGAGGTCGGCGTAGTGGGCCGCGCGGGAGTCCGGGCCTCTCAGTGTGGCGACCTGGCGCAGTCCGGACGTGAACATGCGGGAGAGCAGGTCATGGTCCTGCGGTGCGTACAGCGCGCGGGTGGCCGGGAGGGTGAACCAGCGGTAGCCGATGCTGCATTCCGGCCCGGTGAACCGGGTGGTGTCGCCGGTCAGGGCCACGCCGAGCGGGGTCTGGCGCAAGGTCTCCCCGAGTTCGGTGACGATCTCGGCGGGGGTGTCGGCCAGGCGATCGAGGATGCGCAGCAGGCCGGGGCCGACGTGTTCGCCGGCCGTGCCGCGGACGGACGGGTTGTGTCCGGCCAGACGGATCAGATGGTCACGCTCGTCGAGTGACAGATGCAGGCCCTGCGCGATCGAGGCGATCATCTGTTCGGAGGGTTGCGGGCCGCGTCCCCGTTCCAGCCGCGCGTAGTAGTCGGTCGACATGTGGCACAGCGCCGCCACCTCCTCGCGGCGCAGGCCGCTGGTCCTGCGGCGCTGTCCCCGCGGGAGCCCGACGTCCTCGGGCTGCAGCAGCTCCCGCCGGCGCCGGAGGGAGGCGGCCAGCCCGGCCCGATCGATCTCCATGGGTCCTCTCCTTCGTACCGTAGAAGATGATCACGGCCATTCGCTCTCTTCGCGCAGTGCGCGATGAAGTGAAGCGAAGCGGCAACAAGTGATCGTTGGCCGCGCCGGGCGCATCCCCTCACGTCCCGACGCGGCCGCACTCCCTGGCTCAGCCCGAAAACCTTCTTGCAGTCGGCGATGGCGAGGACGGTCGCGGACTGCTCCTCGGGCTCGGGCTTGCGCAGTTCGATGCGCACACGGCGCTGGTCGCCCTCGGCGATGAGGAGCTGCTCGAAGGCGCTGTAAAAGGCCTGGATCATCTGACCCGACGGCTTTTCGGACTTCTTGTAGGACATCAACTGGCGCCTATTGCCGCCGGAGGTCGGGTTCGGCTCCGGGCAGACTACTGGCGCTAAGGCATGTTCGACGGATCGTGTGACGGGTGGGTGCCGATGGTGCCGAGGCCGCCCGCGGCCTGGGGGAACGGGGCGGTTTGCCCGGCTACGCGTGTGCGCGATCAGACCGAGGTGCGTTGGCCGATGGTCGTGTGCCGTTGATTTCTACCGGCGGCGCCCCGCATCTGCAGTACGCACGTTGCTTGCACAGAGCGATGTTCGCTGGCCGAGCTGGAAGCCAAGAGTTTGTCGGGGCAGCTCGGTAACATCATTTGGTCGAGGCGTGGCGACGGTGCGGTCTCGAGCGGATGGGAGGCTGGTCAGCGTGACCACCAGTCAGTCGCCAGGGCGAGGCAAGAAAATCCACCCAGGAGCGTACAACGCCCTCATAGAGGCGCTCGCCTCCATCTACTGGTACAAGAAGGACCTGAAGAAGTTCATCGAGACTCGGGCGGCGGGTCGCCCCGCCCTGGTAGCGGGTCTTGACTACGAGGACTACAAGCGGGCCTTTGCTGAGGAATTCGTCGACCGATTGATGGCTGACGAGGAGCAGTACCGGGATCTGACTTTGAGCATCATGCTCGAAGTCGCTCAGATGGACACCTTCCCGAGTCTCAAGCGTCATGCTGACGCCGCTGTGCTGGTGCCAGCGGCTGAGGAAGCAGTGGCCGCTCTGCGAAGTTGGACGGACAAGCACCAGGACCTGGTGGTGGAACAGGAGGTCATAGCCGCGGAGTTGGCTGAGCGGAGGGCGGAGATCGAGGCCACTCAGGGCTTCGCGGGCAAGCTTGCCGCGCTCAAGGACCAGTTCCTGGAGCTGCGGCAGATGGAGAATCGACAGCGCTGGGCCGGAAGTAGCGCTACGCCAACCAGACAGGCAACTGTTACTTCTCGGCCTACCAGGCGTTGGCCGAGTAAGGAGCGGGTCAGGGGCTAAAGACCCCCATGGAATCGGCTGCCACGGACGCGTCGGTCAGGGCCGCGAGATACCGTTCGGCGTCGAGCGCGGCGGCGCAGCCGGAGCCGGCCGCGGTGATGGCCTGGCGGTAGGTGTGGTCGACGACGTCGCCGGCGCCGAAGACGCCCGGGACGTTCGTGCGGGTCGAGGGTGACTCAACCGTCAGGTAGCCCTCGGAGTCGAGGTCCAGCTGACCCTTGAAGAGTTCGGTGCGCGGGTCGTGGCCGATCGCGATGAACAGGCCGGTTGCGGCCAGCTTGCGTGTCTCTCCGGTCAGGGTGTCGCGCAGCGTTATGCCGGACAGCATGCCGTTCTCCTCGTGGAGTCCGGCGACTTCGCTGTCGAAGGCGAAGGAGATCTTGTCGTCGGAGAAGGCGCGGTTCTGCATGACCTGGGAGGCGCGCAGGGTGGAGCGACGATGCACGACGGTCACGGACCTGGCGAAGCGGGTGAGGAAGGTGGCCTCCTCCATGGCGGTGTCGCCGCCACCGACGACCACGATGTCGCGGTCGCGGAAGAAGAAGCCGTCGCAGGTGGCGCACCAGGACACGCCCCGCCCGGACAGTTCGTCCTCCTTGGGGAGGCCGAGCTTGCGGTAGCCGGAGCCCGTCGCGACGATCACCGTCTTCGCGCGGTGAACGGTTCCGGCGGTGTCGGTGACGGTCTTGACGTCGCCAGTCAAGTCGACGGCGACGATGTCGTCGTCGACCATCTCGGCGCCGAACTTCTCAGCCTGGGCCCGCATGTTCTCCATGAGCTCGGGGCCCTGGACGCCGGTCGGGAATCCGGGAAAGTTCTCGACCTCGGTCGTGGTCGTCAGCGAGCCACCGACGAAAATCGCGCCACCGAAGACGAGGGGGCTGAGGCTGGCGCGTGCGGTGTAGAGCGCGGCGGTGTAGCCCGCAGGGCCCGAGCCGATGATGATGACGTCGCGGATGTCCGTGGTGGTGTTCATGCTTGCGGCTCCGGCGCGATCTCCGCGATCAGGCCCTCGACCAGCACCTTGATCTCGTCGCGGATCGGACGGACGGCCTCGACACCCTGGCCGGCCGGGTCTTCCAACTGCCAGTCCAAGTACCGCTTGCCGGGGAAGACCGGGCACGTGTCGCCGCAGCCCATGGTGATGCAGACGTCCGACTCCCTGACCGCGTCCACGGTCAGCATCTTCGGCACCTCCGCGGAGATGTCGATGCCCACCTCGCGCATCGCCTCGACGGCGGCGGGGTTGACGTCGTCCCCCGGGTTGGAGCCGGCGGAACGGACCTCGACACGGTCCCCGGCCAGGTGGGTCAGCCATGCGGCGGCCATCTGGGACCTGCCGGCGTTGTGCACGCAGACGAACAGCACGGAGGGCTTGTCGGACATCAGGAGGTCTCACTTGTCTCACGAAGACATCAGGCACGAATGACTTCAGCGCCCGGTGGTGTCAGTCACCACTGATATGAGAGTATCAGCGCATGATGACGTCAGTCGACACTGACCTGATCCGGGTTCTGGCGGACCCCGTCAGGCTGCAGATCGTGACCCTGCTCGCCCAAGAGACGCTGTGCACCACCCACCTCGTGGAGGAGACCGGCGCCCGGCAGACCAACCTCTCCAACCACCTGAGAGTGCTGCGCGAGGCCGGTGTGGTCGAGACGGAGCCGTGCGGCCGCTACACGTACTACAAGCTCCGCCCGGACGTCCTCGCATCCCTCGCCGGTCAGTTCGCCGACCTGGCCGAGTCCGCCCGCAACGCCGCCGACAACAAGAGGGCCTGTCCGTGACCCGCACCGAAGCCCCCGCGATCACCCAGGAGTCGTCGGTCGTCGCGAAGTTGTCCACGCTCGACCGGTTCCTCGCCGTGTGGATCCTCCTTGCCATGGCCGTCGGGCTCGGCCTGGGCCGAGCCGTTCCGGGCCTGAACGACGCCCTCGCCAAGGTCGAGATCGGTGGTATCTCCCTCCCGATCGCCATCGGCCTCCTGATCATGATGTACCCGGTCCTGGCCAAGGTCCGCTACGACAGGCTCGACGCCGTCACGGGCGACCGCAGACTCATGGCCTCGTCACTGGTGATCAACTGGATCGTCGGCCCAGCAGTGATGTTCGCCCTGGCGTGGATCTTCCTGCCGGACCTGCCCGAGTACCGCACCGGCCTGATTATCGTCGGCCTGGCCCGCTGCATCGCCATGGTCATCATCTGGAACGACCTCGCGTGCGGCGACCGCGAAGCGGCGGCCGTACTCGTCGCGTTGAACTCGGTCTTCCAAGTGCTGGCGTTCGGCCTGCTGGGCTGGTTCTACCTCGACCTGCTGCCCGGCTGGCTTGGTCTGGGCGACGGCGAGCACCTGGACATCTCCATGTGGAAGATCGCTCTGAACGTCGTCATCTTCCTCGGTGTCCCGCTGTTGGCTGGCTTCCTCACCCGCCGTCTTGGAGAGAAGAAGCTCGGCCGTGAGACGTACGAGTCCAGCTTCCTGCCGAAGATCGGCCCGTGGGCGCTGTACGGCCTGCTCTTCACGATCGTCGTCCTCTTCGCCCTCCAGGGCAGGACGATCACCTCGCAGCCGCTGGACGTGGCCCGCATCGCGCTGCCGCTGCTGGTGTACTTCGCCGTGATGTGGGCCGGCACCTTCCTCCTGGGCAAGGCGATCGGCCTCGCCTACGACCGCACGGCCACCCTCGCCTTCACGGCCGCCGGCAACAACTTCGAACTGGCCATCGCGGTCGCCATCGCCACCTTCGGCGTGACCTCCGGCCAGGCCCTCTCCGGCGTCGTAGGACCGCTCATCGAAGTCCCCGTCCTGATCGGCCTGGTCTACGTGTCCTTGGCCTGGCGCAACAGGTTCGCCCCGTCCGCCGTGACCACCGGGGGAAGGGATCTCTGATGCGCCGTCCCGGCTGCCGCGCCGAGGGAACGACCAGCACGGCCGCAGGCCTTCGCCGTGATCGCAGGATCGCCGTCCGCCACGAGCACCCGCGCCTCACGAACCGCCACACGCCTGAGCGTTCCCTTCCCGGACGCCCCGGCGAGGCCATGGCCCGCACCGTACTGTGCAGCACCGGCGCGGCAGGGCGGGCGGCATGACGGAGCGGACCGACGTGGTGGTGATCGGCGGTGGCCAGGCGGGGCTCGCCGCCGGCTACCACCTGCGCCGCCAGGGCCTGGACTTCGTCGTCCTCGACGCCCAGGCCACCCCTGGCGGGGCCTGGCAGCACACCTGGAACTCGCTGCACCTGTTCTCCCCGGCAGCCTTCTCCTCCCTTCCCGGCCGCCTCATGCCGACGCAGCCAGGGGAGGAGTACCCGGACGCCGGGCACGTGGTGGCGTACCTGAGCGACTACGAGAAGCGGTACGACCTGCCCGTGCTGCGGCCGGTCCGGGTGCACGGCGTGCACGACGACGGAAGGCTCCTGAGGGTGGAGACCGACTCCGGCACGTGGCACGCCCGCGCGGTGATCAGTGCGACCGGTACCTGGTGGCGCCCCTTCCTCCCCGCCGTCCCGGGCCGAGGGGACTTCGGAGGGCGGCAACTGCACACGGTTTCCTACCGGAAGCCACAGGACTTCACGGGCCGCCGGGTGATCGTCGTCGGAGGCGGCAACTCGGGCGCGCAGATCGCCGCCGACCTCGCCCACGAGACCGAGCTGACCTGGGTGACCCAACGGCCGCCCCGCTACCTCGCCGACGACATCGACGGCCGTGCCCTGTTCGATGCGGCCACCGCCCGCCGCCGCGCCCTCGACGAGGGCCGCACCGACACCGGAGGCGTCGCCTCACTGGGGGACATCGTCGCGGTACCGTCGGTGCGTGAGGCCAGGGACGCCGGGCGGCTCAAGGCATCGCCCATGTTCGTACGCCTCGACCGGGACGGTGTCGTCTGGGCCGACGGTACGAGGGCGTTCGCCGACGCGGTGATCTGGTGCACCGGCTTCCGGCCGGCCCTCTCGCACCTGTCGCCCCTCGGCCTGCGCGGCCCGCGCGGCCACATCGCCACCCAGGGCACCCGCTCCGTGCAGGAGCCTCGGCTGCACCTCCTCGGCTACGGCGACTGGACGGGCCCCGCCTCCGCCACGCTGATCGGCGTCGGACGACCGGCCCGCGACGCTGTCCGTGAGATCGTCGGGCTCCTCGCCGCCGGAGGGTGATCCGGGCGAAACGTCGGCCCAGGGCGCTGATCACCCGGCAGGGCATCGAGATGGGCGGTCCTGATGTACGGCGGTCAGTCGCATGAAGTCCGGGGCGCCGGGTCCAGGATGGACCGAATCCGCTGCAGTCCCTCGTGGTTCACGGAGAACCAGGCCCAAGTGCCGCGCCGTTCGCGGTCCAGGAGCCCGGCCTCGGTCATGATCTTGAGGTGATGGCTGACAGTGGATTGCCGCAACTCCAGACTGTCGGCGAGGTCGCATACGCAAGCCTCACCCTCAGGCGCCTGCTCCAGTAGCCGGAACAACTGCAACCGGGTGGGCTCGGCGATGGCTCTCAGCATCGCGGACAACTGTTCGGCTTCGGAGCGCTCCATAGGCTTGCAGTTCAGCCCCGGCCCGCACGAACCCCCCTCGAAGAAACCGTTTTCCGACGCTTGCAGATCTATGACAGCCACCCGTTGACCATATACGCCGTGTGATCACTTTGACACGATCGAAAGTGGCCGCACCGTGCGTTCAACGGAGGTTGGACAGCTGTTGGGGACGGCATCGACACGGCGGCGGACGGGCTGATCGGTGTGGAGGGGCGCGCCGCGGACGAGGAGAGACGGCCTCGGGGATGGTCCTGCTCCTCTGGCCGGGGCTGTCAGATGGTGCCGCCGGTTGGCGTGGTGTGCCAGGCGACGAGTGCGGCAGCAGCGGAAGCCAGTGCGAGGACGATGAACAGGTGGGGGTATCCGCCGAGGGGAACGGCCAGGGCGGTGCCGGCGAACGGGGCGAGTGCGGAGGCGGTCGTCGCGGGGGCGGCAAGGATGCCGGAGAGGCGGCCGTAGCGGTTGGCGCCCCACCGGTCGGTGATGGCGGTGGCCTGCAACAGGGTCAGGTTGCCGCGGACGGTACCGGCCATGACGGCCAGGACTGCCAGCAGAAGGTAGGGGCCGGTAATGAGCGCAAAGGCGGCGGTGGTCGCTCCTCCGAGGCCGATGAGGGCGGTGGCGCGCAGGGCGGGTGAGCTTCGGCGGGCCAGGGCGGCATACAGAGTACGACCGAGAGTCTGGCCCGCTCCGCCCAGTCCCAGAACCCAGGCGGCCTGGGTAGGGGAGTAGCCGCGGTCGAGCAGCAGGGGGACGAGGGTGACAACCACGGCGTACATCGCGAACGCCGAAAGAGTCAGCGCGGTGGCCAGGAGCAGGAAGGGACGGCTGCGCGTGATGACCGCCGTAGTGGCGGTTGCGCCGACTGCGGCCGGGGGCGGGGCAGGAGGCCAGGGACCGCGCAGGGCGAAGGCGTGCGCGGGTACGGTGACGGCGGCCAGGACGGCAGCGAGGATCAGATAGGTGTGCCGCCAGCTGAAGTGGCCGGCCAGTTGGGCGGTCAGGGGTGCGAAGACGGTGGAGGCCAGGCCGCCGGCAAGAGTGACGATGGTCAGGGCGCGTACATGGTCGGGGGCCCACCAGCGCGTGAGTGCGGCGAAGGCGGGCTGGTAGAACGTGGAGGCCATGGCGAGCCCGGCCAGTAGCCATCCGGCTGTGAACAGGGCCAGGTTGGGTGCGGTCGCGATGATGACCAGACTGGCTGTGCCGATGACGGATCCGGTGGTCATGACCGTGCGGGGGCCGCGGGTATCCAAAATGCGGCCGACGCGGATGCCGGCCAGGGCGGAGACGAGCAGAGCGGCGGAGAACGCGGCCGTGGTCATGGCCGCGCTCCAGCCGGTGGCGCTGGTTATCTGCGGGTTGAGGACAGGAAACGCGTAGTAGACGATGCCCCAGCTGGTGATTTGGGTCAGGCACAGGGCGGGCAGGGCTTTCCGCGGCCGCGTCGGTCTGTTGAACGCCGCGGTCGCGGAAGAGGCCGTGGAGAGGTAGCTCATGTGCCGTCAGCAGCAACCAGCCGCGTCGGGCCGCTGTTCGGGCCGGGCGGCGGTTGCGGGGCTGCAACAGGTGCTGCCGGCCTGCTTGGCGAGGGTGTCGGCGTCGGCCTTGACCACGTACACCTCCCACGGCTCCTGGCCGGGGCCGGTCACCCAGACTTTGTCCTGCAGGGCGTAGCAGCAGGCGGTGTCCTTCTCCTCCGCGGTGGCCAGCCCCGCCTGGGCCAGCCGGGCGGCGGCCGTCTGGACGTCTTCGGTGGAGGCCACCTCGACGCCGAGGTGGTCCAGGCGTGTGTCCTCGCTGTCCTTTCCTTCGATGAGGACAAGCTTGAGTGGAGGCTCGGTGATCGCGAAGTTGGCATAGCCGTCACGGAACTTGGCCGGTGCGGTGTCGAACAGCTTGCTGTAGAAGGCGATCGCGGCTTGCAGATCAGGTACTCGCAGGGCGAGCTGTACCCGGGACATGAGAGCTCCTTCTGCTGGTTGGGTGGTGCACGCGGCCCGCGGCCGTGACGGCGTTGGGCGGGGCGTTCAGGCGTTGCAGCAACCGCCGGATGCGGTGACCGGGCTGGGGGAGACGGTGATGAGCTGGACCGGCTGCGGGGCAGGAGTCGTGCAGCAGCCCGCGTCGGTCTCGGAGGCGTCGGCGGTGTCGAACAGTCCGGAGCCGCCGCACACACCGGTCTCCGGCAGGACCAGGTCCACGCGGTCGGCCGCTTCGGTGTCGCCCGCCAGGGCGGCCGCGACGGAGCGGACCTGCTCGTAGCCGGTCATCGCCAGGAACGTGGGAGCGCGTCCGTAGCTCTTCATGCCGACCAGGTAGACACCGGAGTCCGGGTGGGACAGTTCCCGGTGGCCGTGCGGGTAGACGGTGCCGCAGGAGTGCTGGTTGGGGTCGATCAGTGGAGCGAGCTCCACCGGTGCCTGCAGGCGTTCGTCCAGGCGCAGACGTACCTCGGAGAGGAAGGACAGGTCGGGGCGGAATCCGGTCAGGACGATGAGCTCGTCCACGTCCCGCAGACGCCGGCCATCCTCGGCCACCAGTACCAGCCGGCCGTCCGCGTCGCGTTCGACGGCCTCGGTCCGGAAGCCGGTGACCGCCTCGGCGTGGCCGTCGTCGACGGCGGCCTTGGCCGCGAGGCCGAGAGCACCGCGCGCGGGCAGCTGGTCGGCGTCTCCGCCGCCGAAGGTGGATCCGGAGATGCCGCGGCGCAGCACCCACACCGTCTTCGTCGCCGTGTCGTCCTGGGAGCGTGCCAGCTCGGCCAGTGCGGCGAGGGCGGTGAACGCGGAGGCGCCCGAGCCGATGACGGCGGTGCGCTTGCCCGCGTAACGGTCACGGACGGCCGGGTCCGTGAGGTCGGGGATGCGGTAGCTGATGCGGTCGGCCGCCGCCCGCTCGCCGAGGGCCCTCAGACCGCTGCCCCCGGCCGGAGCGGGCCGGGCCCAGGTGCCCGAGGCGTCGATCACGCCGGCGGCGAGGATCCGTTCCTCGCGCCCGTCGGCGTGCTGGACGTGCACGACGAAGGGCTGGGTGTCGCGGTCGGCGTCCACGATGCGGTCACGGCCGGCCTTCGAGACGCCGGTGACCCGGGCGCCGTAACGGACCCGGTCACCGAGAACGGCGGCGAGTGGCCGCAGGTAGTGCTCGATCCAGTCGCCGCCGCTCGGGTAGGTGCTGGTGTCGGGCTTGCTCCAGCCCGTCGGGGCGAGGAGCTTCTCGGCGGCCGGGTCGACGACCTCGCCCCAGGTGGAGAACAGGCGTACGTGCGCCCAGTCGTGCACGGCGGTGCTGGCGGTGTGGCCCGCCTCGAGAACGAGGGGGTTCAGGCCGTGGTCGGAGAGGTGGGTCGCGGCGGCCAGGCCGATGGGACCGGCGCCGATGACGACCACGGGCGGAACAGAGGCGGTGGACATGGTTGCGACGACTCCTCGGCTTCGATGTTTGTCGATACCGACCAGCATGCATCCGAGATCGACGCCCGTCAACATAGAAGTTCATCGAATCTGCGCCCGTTCGGGCACGTAGGGGTTCCGCTTGCCGCTTGGCAAATGATTAGATGCCTGTCAACATAGAGGTATGTCTAATCTGGCTATGGGCTCCACCGACCTGCACGCCACCGCGTCATGGTGCTGCCAGCCTCTGGGCAAGGAAGAACTGTCCGCTGCGGACTCGGAGAAGATCGCCATGATCTTCAAGGCACTGTCCGATCCCGTCCGACTGCGGCTGTTCTCGAAGATCGCGGCTCAGCCGGCCGGAGAGGCCTGCGTCTGTGACATCCAGGACGTCGGCGTTTCCCAGCCCACGGTCAGCCACCACCTGCGCAAGCTGCGAGAGGCCGGGCTTCTCGAGTCCGAGCGCCGTGCCAGCTGGGTGTACTACCGCGTGGCGCCCGGGGTGCTGTCGGCCATGGCGGGCCTGCTGTCGCAGAGCACCTGAACAATCGACGGCGGCCGTCCGCAGGTGGATGCTCCGGCCGGATACAGCGGCTCCCGGGCGCGTGGACATGCCCACCGGTAACGGATCCCAGAAGGGACGCTGGGAGGGGAGACGCCATGTGTCAGAAAGGGGCCGGCGCCACTTGTGACGGTACGTGCTTGAAGCTGAGCGCAGCCGACATGGTCTGGTGGTCCAACGTGTTCAAAACCCTCGGGGACCCCGTTCGCCTGCAGCTGCTGATGCAGCTTGCGGAACGGGCCGGAGCCGAGGCCGCGGTGCATGAACTGGCGGACGTCGGGGTGTCCCCGGCGACCGTCAGCCACCACCTGAAACGGCTGCGCTGCATCGGTCTGATCGAGAGCAGACGTGAAGGCCGCCTCGTCTACTACCGACTGGGTGAGGGCGTACGCGCTGCGCTGATGCAGATCCTGCATCAGCGCAGCCAGGTCGGCGCGTGACCAGCATCCGAGCGGGGTCAGCACTCCGGCTTCGCACCACCGAGATCGGACACCACGGTCCGAGGCCAAAGGCCGAGCCGGGGAGCCCGGTGGTGCGCGCTTTCCGAACGCCGGTGATCAGCCCACGGCGGCAGCCGCGGATGCCACCGTGGGCTGATCCAGGTGAACGGTCGTGTCGCACAGGCGCTCCACCTGCGCCGGGTCGTGGGAGACGAGCAGGACCGCTCGGCGGCCGTGCAGTGCGGCGATGGACTCTTCGACCTTGTCCCTGCTGCGTTCGTCGAGTGCGCTGGTGGGCTCGTCGAGCAGCAGTGCCGCCGGCTCCAGAGCCAGGGCGCGGGCAAGGCAGAGCCGCTGGCGCTGCCCTGCGGACAGGTTCTGCGCGGGCGAATCGAGCCGGTCGGCAACCTCCTTCCACAGTCCGGCCTCCTCCAGCGCCTGCTCTGCCCGCTCCCGCAGGGCCTCCTGGGAGGCCCGCAGAACATGGCGGAGACCGAACAGGGCGTTGTCGAGGATGCTGCCGCCGAAGACGACCGGTGTCTGGGGCACAAGTACGATCTTGGCCCTCAGATCGGCGTCTCCCTTGCCGGGCGCGATCGTCCGGTCGAGCACCCGCAGTTCCCCGTCACGGCTCAGCCCGTTGGGCAGCAGTTCCACCAAGGCGCGCAGGACGGTGGACTTGCCCACCCCCGACGGTCCGCACAACCCGGTGGTGGAACCGTGTTCGAGGCTGAACGAGACGGGCCCGACCAGGGTCTTCTCGCGGCTGCGTACGCGGAGCTCGCGCACGCTGATTATGTTGTCCATCGCTCCCCCTCGAAGCGGTTGCGCAGCGCGACCGCCGCGCTGAGAAGTACTGCCGTGATCAGGACCAGCACCATCGCGCTTCCCCATGCCTGGGTGACGGCCTGGGGGTCACCCGATGCGGCCTTGTCCTCTTCGGCCAGAGGCTTCGAGCTCAACGCGATGTTGATCTGGCCCGCTGCGAGCTGGGAGATGCCGCCGGCCGAGCCACCCTGAGTGGCACGGTGATGTCGAGTCCGTCGGCCTTGAGGGCCTCGGCCGCGTCCGCGGCCACCGGCGCTACGGTGGTCGACCCGCTGATTTGCAGGGCACCGCCCTTTCCGGCTCCGCCGTCGGCGCAGCCTGCCAGGGACACGACCGCCAGAGCCGAGGTGACGAGGCATGCGCGGCGGCGATTCTTGCTGAACATTGCTGAAGCCCTTCCTTCGTGCGTGACCGCGGTACGTGGGACGAGGTGGAACGGGGTGTGTTGCGATGCCCCCTGGACGGTCACCGGTGTGACGGAAGGAGAGGGGCCGGCCGGGGGCGAGATACATCCCGGTCGGTCGTGCCGGCGGTCGTGAGAAGCGGACCGGCCAGGCAGGTTGAGCCAGCGGCGACAGCCGGTGCCGAGGAGAGTGGAGATATGGACATGTCAGGTCCTTCGGGGTTGGCGGTGCCCTGAAAGAAACACGGGACAACACCCTCGTGGAGGGCTGCCCGCGCAGGCTGCGGTGGATCTGGCGAGCGGTGCCGGCGGTTCACACCCGCCGGCACACGAACGCAGATGACCGGACACTGTGGCCAGGTCTGTGGCGGTCTCTACGAGGCCGCGGTGAGCCAGACAGCGCCGGCCGCGTCCAGGTGGACGTACATGCCGTCGGCTGCGTGGCTGGTGTGCATGGAGCCGCTGAGGAAGTGCCAGGTGCGGTCGGCGCATTCGGGCAGCAGGGTGGTGAGGTTGACCCGAGCCTCTGCCGGGGACGGGTTGTGCAGGCCCAGCACCACGCGCGAGCGGTCGGCGGGCTCGTGCAGCACACCCTCGATGCTGCCGGCGTCCAGCCTGCGGACGAGGGCGTCTTCGGTGAAGGCGGCCGCGATGTGGGGCCTGTCCAGACAGTCGGACAGAGCGGGAGCCCCATGCCACAGGGCTTGGGCGGGTGCGAGGGAACTCACAGCAGGGGCCTTCCTGTCATGGCGGATCCGGGCTTGTGCCCCAGCAGGTGCAGGACGGTGGGGGCCACGTCGGCCAGCGTGGCCCTCTCCGGCAGTACGGGTGCCGGCGTGTCGCTCCTGTTGGGGACGACCACCAGCGGGACCGGGTTGGTGGTGTGTCCGCCATAGGGGCGCACGGTGCCGTCCGGGGCCCGCTTGGTCATGCGTTCGGCATTGCCGTGGTCGCCGACGGCGAGAACCCATCGGCGACTGTCCCGGGCCGCTTGCAGGATCTGCTCCATCGCGGCGTCGGTGGCCTCGCAGGCGGTGACGGTGGCGGCGAGGTTGCCGGTGTGTCCGACCACGTCGATGTTGGCCAGGTTGGCGATGACCAGGTCGATGTCCGTGCGGGCGGCGGCTTCGACCACGGCCGCGGTGACGCGGTCGAGGTTCATCCGGGGACGGGCGACGTAGTCCGCCTTTCCGTCGCCGGTGATGCGCACGTGTTCCTCTCCGCTGCGCACCGTCGCGTCACGGCCGTTGATGTAGTACGTGACGTGCTCGAACTTCTCGGTCTCGGCGATGCGGACACTGCGCAGCCCTGCCGCGGCGAGTTCGTCGGTGAGGCCGCCGGAGGCGTCCGCGCGCTCCACGAGAGCGGGTATGGCGGTGCGGGTGTCGTACTGGGCCAGGCTGACCATGTCCACCGAGCGACCGGTGGCCGTCAGGTGCTCGCTGAGACGGTCGGCGAACTGCTGGATGCGGTCGCTGCGGAAGTTGAACCACAGCACCGTGTCCCCGTCGGCGATCCTGGCGTCTCCCGCAGGCGTGAGCACGGTCGCGGGGACCCACTCGTCGCCGCGCTCACTCGCGCCGACCGCTGTGTGGACACTGTCGGTGGACGCGCCGCGCCCGTCGGCGACCAGGGTGACCGCCTGTTCGGTCAGATCGAGGTTGCCGGCCTTGTCCATCGCGTAGCCGCGGCCGATGACGGTGGCGATCTGTCCCGCCCCGGCCTGGGCGGTCAGCTCGGCCACCTGCGCCAGGTAGGTCTCGCCGGTGCGGTCGGCGACATCCCGGCCGTCGGTGATCGCATGGATGAACACGCGCTGCACCTGGTGTGCGGCTGCGGCGGCCAGCAGTTCGCTCAGGTGCTCGACATGGGCGTGGATCTGGCCGTCCGAGCACAGACCGATCAGGTGCAGCGCGCCCGCGGCCGCGGCGGTCTTCTCCAGCAGGGCGCCCAGCCGCGGATGCGTGCGCAGAGCGCCGGTGTCGATGGCCTGCTGGACCAGGAGGCTGTCGTAGGGCAGGGGCCGTCCGGCTCCGATGACCATGTGGCCGATCTCGGAGTTGCCGACCGTGCCGGGGAGCAGGCCGACCGCTTCGCCGGAGGCCTCGGCAAGGGTGCTCGGATGGCGGGCGACCAGGTCGTCCAGGACAGGGGTGTGCGCCAGCGTCAGGGCGTTGTCGTCGGCCGCCTCGGCGTGGCCCCAGCCGTCGAGGACCAGGAGGATGCCCGGGCCGGCGAGCACCGGTTCGGGTGTGCTCACTTGGTGCTCTCCAGCGTGGGGCGCAGGGTGTCGAGGGTCTGCCAGAAGGTGGGGAAGGACTTGGCGACGCAGCCGGGGTCCTTGATGACCACGCCTTCGGTGCGCAGGCCGCCGATGGCGAAGGTCATGGCGATGCGGTGGTCGTCGTAGGTGTCGATCTCCGCCCCGTGCGGGGTGCCGCCGGTGATGTACATCGCGTCCGCGTGCTCTTCGACGTCGATGCCCATCTTGCGCAGCTCGGTGGTGACCGCGGCGATGCGGTCGCACTCCTTCACGCGCAGGGAGGCGATGTTGGTGATGCGGGTGGTGCCCTCGGCGTAGGCGGCGGCGATCGCCAGGGAGGGCACGACGTCGGGCATGGCCTCCATGTCGATGTCGATGCCGTGCAGGGGCCCGCCGGTCAGGGTGATCGAGTCGTCGGTGACCTCGGTGCGGCAGCCCATCCGCTCCAGGGCCTGGACGAGGTGGACGTCTCCCTGGTGGGAGCCGGCGCCGATGCCCGGGATGACGACCCGTGACTGCAGGATGGCGGCGGCGGCCAGGAAGTAGGACATGCCGGAGGCGTCAGGCTCGACCGTCACCTGTCCGCCGCGGGCCTGCTGCCCGGCCGGGACGGTGAAGCGGCGGTATTCGTCCCGGTCGACGCTGACGCCCATCTCCTTGAGCGCGGCGAGCGTCATCTCCACGTACGGCTTGGAGATCAGCTCGTCGCTGATGGTGATCTCGGTGTCGGTCTGGGCGCGCAGCGCGTTGATGATGAGGCTGGAGGTGAACTGGCTGGACACGGCGCCACTGATGGACGTGGCACCGCCCTTGAAGGAGCCGCCGATCACACGGATGGGCGGGCTGCCGTTGCCGCGCACCGCGGTGGCGTCCACACCGAGTGCGGGCAGGGCCTTGAGCAGGTCTCCCATGGGGCGTTCCTGCATGCGGGCGTTGCCGGTGATGACCGTGGTGCCTTCGGCGTGCCCGGCCATGGAGATCAGGAACCGCAGCGGGGTGCCCGCACCGCCGACGAAGATCTCCTCGCTCGGGGCGCGCATCGCCTTGCCCGTGGGGGTGACGCGTATGCGGGCAGTGGCGTGGTCGATGTCGCAGGTGACGTGGCCGAACGCCTCGATGGCGCGGGCGAGGTAGACCGTGTCGTCCGACAGCAGCGCGTTGTCGATGACGGTTTCCTGCCCGGACAGGGAGGCGATGGCCAGGTAGCGGTTGGTGTAGCTCTTGGAGCCCAGGACGCGGACGGTCTCGTCGAAACCGGCCAGGGTCCGGACGGTGAGGGACTCGGCCTTGAGGCGCGGGTCGGGCGTGGCGGACATGCGGTGCCTCCAACGAAGGGGGAACGAGTGGTGGGTGCTTGCGGCCGGTGTGCGGTTCAGGCTTTGACGACCCGGCAGGCGAAGCACTTGAAGGCCTGCTGGCCGGAGAGGTTGTCGTAGAAGCGGTCGTCGGGGAGGGTGTTGGCCGCCTCGTAGCGTGGGTCGTCGAAGAGGTCGCCCAGCTTCTGGGCAGGGCCGAACGTGTTGGGGACGAACACGGTGTCCGTTCTGATCCCCTCCCACAGCAGAGCCGTGCCCGTCACCGATCCGCGGGGGCTTTCGACGCGGACGTCGTCGCGGTCGGCGATGCCCAGGCGGCGAGCCGTGTCGGGATGGATCTGGATGAAGCGGATGCCGTTGAGCTGCTTGCCCGTCGGTGTCCAGTGGGTGACTTCGGCGAAGTGGACGACACTGGGCCGGCCGGTCATGCCCATCAGCGGGAAGTCGCGGTGCACCGCGTCGCTGCCGGGCACCCCCAGTCGTACCGGATGGGTGACGGCCTGGGGGTTGATGGGGTTGGTGACGAACTTCCTGCTGTAGGCGAGGGTCGGGTTCTTCCCGGTGACCTCGGGATGCGTGTAGAAGATCGGCAGGGCGCTGTGGCCGGTGACGGCCAGCTTCTTCTCCAGCTCCGAGGTGGTGATCTCCACCTTGCCGCTGGGGGTGAGGAAGCGTTTGCCCCGGTGGGCGGGGTTCAGCGACTCGGCGGCCTGGTACCAGCTGGGGTGGTCCAGGTAGAGGGTGCTCACGCCGGGGTGGTCGGTGGTGGGGCACGGCCAGCGAAGCGGCTCGGTCCGCTTGCGCATCCGCGTGCGGGTCATGCCGCCCATGCCGGGGGTGTGGGTGACGAAGTCGTCCCACAGGTTCTTGTAGTCCATCCACCGTTCGGGGAACGCCTCACGCCATTCGGCGCCGGGCCGGCGGGTGTCCAGCTCCGCCAGGGCGTGTGCCAGGCCGATCCAGATCTCCCAGTCCGGCCGGGACTCACCCACCCGGTCGACGACCTGGTCCTGCCAGCGGATGGCCCGGTCGTCGCGGCGCATGTAGACGCCTTCCATCTCCAGCCCACTGCAGACCGGCAGGATGATGTCGGCGTAGTACGCGGCCTCTTCCATGAAAAGGCCGGTGTAGACGTAGAAATCGAGCTGCTCGAAGGCCTTCTTGACCTTGGTCGTGTTCGCGGAGGACACCAGCGGGTTGCCCTGGGTCATCACCGCGCGCAGCCGGTAGGGGTTGTTCGTCAGGATGGACTCGGCGAAGTAGTCCGGGCCGACCGGCAGGGCTTCGCGCCGCTCGGGCACCTCGGCCTTCAGCGGCGGCAGGTGGAGGTCGCCGGGCCAGGTGTTGTGCATGAAGTTGCAGCCGCCGCCCGGCTGCCCGATGTTGCCGGTGACCGCGGCCAGGAAGGTGGCGACCCGGTAGGTGTCGAACGCGCCGAGCTGGTGGGAGATCCCGGCGTTGCAGAAGATCGCCGCCGGCTTCGCCGTCGCGTACTCCACGGCCATCTCGGTGATGACGTCGGCCTTGAGACCAGTGACCTTCGCCGCCCACGCGGGGGTGTACCGGTGCTTGGCCAGATGGGCGCGCAGCTCGTCGAGGCCGACCACCCACCGCTTGACGAAGGCCTTGTCGTACAGCTCCTCCTCCACGATGTGGTGGAGCATGGCCAGGAGCAGCGCGAGGTCGGTGTGCGGCTTGGGCGCCACCCACCGGTCGGCCACGGCTCCGGTCGGAGTCAGGCGCGGGTCGACGACGGTCAGCGTGGCCTTGGTCTTCTCACGGCCGCGCAGCAGGTAGTCGAAGGTCACCGGGTGGGTCTCGGCCTGGTTGGTGCCCAGGAACAGGTAGTGGCGGGCCGATCCGAGGTCGTCCTTGCCCGTAGCCCCGTCGGTCCCGTACCCGTTGGTGAAGTTGCCCAGACCGAAGGTCGTCGCCAGGGCGTTGCCGCCGGCGTCGTTGCAGACCGGGCCGACGTCGGTGTTGTTGGGGCTGCCCAGCATCGTGAACAGACGAGCCACGAGCGATCCGGTGCCGCGGGGCAGGCGGCCGGTGGTGCGGTTGGCGATGGTGTGCGCCAGTCCGGCATCGCGCAGTGTCAGGAACTTCCTCGCGATGGTGCGCAGGGCCCCTTCCCAGCTCACGGGCTCGAACTTGGAGTGGGGTGAGCCCTTGGCGCCGGAGACGCGACGCAGCGGGCGGGTCAGACGCTCGGCGTTGTAGACGAGCTGAGGCATCAGCTCGGCCTTGACGCACAGCTGTCCCTGCTGGACGGGGTCGCGGTCCTCGCCGCGCACGGCCAGTACCCGGCCCGCTTTGAGATCGACGTTGAGTCGGCAGTTGGAGTTGCAGAACTGGCAGGCTGTGGCGACGGTCTTGTCAGGGGTCAGAGCAGCGGACTGGTCGGTGAAGTCCGTGCCTGTCCGACCGCCGGGTCCGGGTGTCCCGCTCGTTGCGCCGGGTTCCGCGGCGGCGTGTGCGGAGACCACCGGAAGCAGGACCGGCGTTCCGAGGCCGGCGCCGCCGATGACGCTGCCGCGGACGAAGCCGCGTCGGGACAGGCCGTGCTGATCGTGCTTCATGGAGACGTGGGGATCCTTCCGCCTGGTGTGGGGAACGAGGCGGGCATGGCGGTGCCCGGGCCGTGCGGGCACGCCGCACGGCCTTGTGACAAGCAGATGTGCTGTGGTGGTGGTCAGTGCGTGGGTGTCGGCAGAGCGCCGGCGTCGGCCTTGGTGTGTACGGCGGCCAGGAACGCCTTGAGGATCTTGTGTTCGGCTCCTGGCGCGGACGACAGTTCGGGCTGGAAGAGACTGCCCATGAAGAACGGATGGCCGGTGATCTCCAGTGCACGCGGTGCGCCGTCGCTGTCCCAGGCGCTGAGCTGCAGCGAGCCCCGATTGGCGGCGTTCATGAAGGTGTCGGTCAGCCCGTAGTCGCAGTGGAAGATCTCCTCGACCTCGGTCGTGCCGTAGATGGTGGCGAGCCGGGAGTCCTCCTTGACCTTCAAAGGAGCCTTCTCTCCGCGGAAGGAGCACTTCAGCGGTGTCACGAGAGGCATCAGCTTCTCGGGGTCCTCATCGACGCCGTCTGCCTCCGGCAGGTGCAGCACGTTCTGGGCGTGCTCGATCAGGGCGCTGAAGAAGCCGCCGCAGGTGCCCAGGAACGGCAGCTGGTTCTCCCGGGCGTGGCGCACGGCGATGTGCACACCCTTCTGGTTGAAGTACGGCGCTCCCGGCACCACCCATATGCCGTCGAAGCCGTCCAGGCGGGAGGTGTCGTGTATCTCGGTGGTCGGTACCCACTCGGTGGTCAGGTCCCACTGCTCACGCATCGCGTCGATCTTCGGGTGGGACGGCTCGTCGTGATTGCCGCGGTCTCCCACCAGGGCAAGGCGTGGCTGAGCAGAGACTGACATCGTTTTCCCCTTCAACTGTTTCAGGAAGGTGTGGAACTGCCATCGCCAGTGACGGTCCCAGCCTTGTGAGCGCGGCAGAGCGCGTGCCGAGCGCTCCGCCTGCGCGGAAATGGTGCTGTCTGAGGTGATGTCAGGACCGTGCCGCCACGCACGGATCCCGTGACAGAGAAAGTGAGGGGTGCTACCGCCGCTCCGGCGGAGGTGTGGCTGCGAGTCGTTGCCTACCTGATGTACGCATGTCTTCCAGCCCCCCGATGCACCCCGTGCGGGAGTCCTTCTGCAGGACCCCCGTGCTGCTTCTCGCTCAATCTATCGATGGCGGTCTAAGTATTCGAGGGTTTCCCGAGCGCACTGGAAACGATCGCGCCATCTCTGCGTCGAGGTGCCCGGTCGCCTTGGGGGGATGCGGGTGACACGTCCGGCCTCCGTCTCACCAGCCACGTTGCCGTGATCGGCACTCTGGCCGGCAGGGCTGCCCTTGGAGGGCCGCTTGTTGGTCCATCGGGTTGTCGTGTGTGTCTTTATGCACGCCAGCGCGCCAACTGGGCTGGGTGGGCCAAGAGTTGTGAGGGGATTGGGGAGATGGCCGGAACCAGCGCACAAAGTCGGCCGTTATCAACAGTGATGACTGTTGATAACGGCCAATGCTGTTTAGTTTGGCCTGGCTGGTGGCCGGCCTGCCTTTCATTCCCCCGCAGACAGGCCGGCCCCGGCCGCCCTACGGGGCGCCGACCTGTTGCGTTCGAGGAGAAGCAAGTGAACCCCTCTGCCGGCCATCCCCGCCGATGGCAGATCCTGAACATCCTGTGCCTGAGCCTGGTGCTGATCGGCCTGGACACCCTCATCCTGAACCTGGCTCTGCCCAGCATCCAGAAGGACCTGGACGCCACCAGCAGCCAACTGCAGTGGATGGTCGACTCCTACGCCCTGGCCTTCGGCGGACTGCTGCTCATGGCCGGCGGCCTGTCGGACCGGTTCGGCCGCAAGAGGCTGCTCTCCGTCGGGCTGGGTGCCTTCGCGCTGACCAGTCTCGGCGCCGCGTTCGCCTCCAACGCCGAGATGCTGATCACCTTCCGCGCCCTCATGGGTATCTCGGCCGCGCTGATGATGCCCGCCACCCTCGCCATCATCAAGGACGTCTTCCCGCGTGAGGAGCAGGGCAAGGCGATCGGTATCTGGTCGGGCGCGGCCGCCGTCGGCGTGCCGCTCGGCCCGCTCGTCAGCGGTCTGTTGTTGGAGCACTTCTGGTGGGGCTCGATGTTCCTCATCAACGTGCCCCTGGCGGCCATCGCCCTGATCGGCGGAGCCAAGCTGATCCCCGAATCGAAGGCGGAAGGCCACCCCGGACTGGATCTCGTCGGAGCCCTTCTGTCGGTGGCCGGACTGGTCGCCATCGTCTACGGCCTGGTCGAGGCTCCGCACAACGGCTGGGGTGACGTCATCACCCTCGGCTCCCTCTTCGTCGGTGTGGTCCTGATGGTCGCCTTCGTCGTGTGGGAGCGGAAGACCGCCCATCCGATGCTCGACGTCGGCCTGTTCCTCAACGCCCGCTACGGCGGCGGTGCCCTGGCCATCGCCTGCACCTCCTTCGGTCTTTACAGCGGCCTGTACCTGCTCACCCAGTACCTGCAGTCGGTGCTCGAACTGGACCCGCTGGGCGCGGGCCTGCGCATGCTCGCCATCGGCACGATGATGGTGGGCGCCCCTTTGTCGGCGAAGCTGGTGGAACGCACAGGGCTGAAGGCCACAGTGGTGCTCGGTCTGCTGCTGTGCGCCGCGGGACTGGGCATCCTGGCCGGGCTCACCGTCGACGACGAGACACAGGCGCTCATCGGACTGGCCGTGTTCGGCCTCGGCATGGGCATCGCCCTGCCGGCCGCCGTCGACGCCATCCTGGTCGTCTCCGCCGCTCGCCAGGCGGGAGCCGGCTCCGCGGTGGCGGACGTGGGCATGCAGGTCGGCGGCGCGCTCGGCATCGCCATCAGCGGCAGCGTGATCGCCACGCTGTACCGCGACGACCTGCCCCAGGCCGCCCAGCTGCCCGGCGAGGCCGGGCAAGCGGTACACGAGTCCCTGGCAGGCGCGTCCGCGGTCGCCCAGCAGCTCGGTGGCGCCGCCGGCCAGCGTGTCCTGGACGCCGCGCAGCAGTCGTTCGTCGGTGGATTCGCCACCACGCTGCTGATCGCCGTCGCCGTTGCCGCAGTCGGCGCCGTGGCGGCCGCGTTCATCCTGCCCCGCTCTCGTGTCACCGGAGACGATGACACAGGGCAGTCCGAGGTCGCCGCTCACAGCGACAGCGCCGACGCTCCCGCCACCACCTGAAGACCCGGGAGCGGACAGTGCATAGGATCGACTCCGCAACCCGGTCCGGCCCGCAGGACAGGACCGGGGCGCCCGGGCCGGACGGCCGGCCCGCGGGTGAGAGGGAGGTGGCGATGGCCCGGCCATCGAAGCTCAGGGTGGCGGTCAGCGATCCTGCCCAGTGGCTGAGTGAACGCGAACGGGCACAGATGCTGGCACCCAAGCTGCGGGCCCTGGCAGACGAGACCCGGCTGACACTGATCCTGCTGATCGCCCAGCGTCCCCGCACCGTCAGGGAACTGCAGGAGGCCACCGGTCTGAGCCAGACCCTGGTCAGCCATCACCTGGCCCCGCTGCGGGAGCAGAACCTCGTCGAGGCGATCCCCAAGGGCCGCAGCAATCAGTACGTGATGTGCTGTCAGACCTTGGCCGAGCCGCTGCGCATGTTCGCCAGTCTGGCCGCCATGGACCCCGAGACGGTGGCGGCCTGCCTCCAAACGGAGGCCGACCAGCCCACTGCTGCCCAAGGGGCCTGACCGCTCACCCCGAAGGGGTTGGTGCTCCACGCTTCAGCGTGGAGCACCAACCCCTTCGACATGGGGCGCGTTACTGCTGCAGGTTGCTCTGGAAGCGGTCCCGGATGTCCAGGGTGCTGAGTGCGTTGGTCGCGCGCGGCGGGATCGTGCCCGTGCGGGGCAGCGTCTTGATGCAGATCAGGTGCGGGCCGGAAGAGGCCTGGGCCCGCGCCATCGCTGCCTGCACCGCGTCTTCACGGTCACAGACGACCGCGCTGGCGTAGCCGGCGGCCATCGCCATGTCGGGGAACGAGGTGGTCGCCGACGTCGTCGCCTGCCCGCCCGTCGACTCGTGTACCCGGTTGTCGAGCACCACGTGGATCAGGTTGGCGGGTCCCTCACTGCCGATCATGGACAACGCGCCCAGGTGCATCAGCAGCGCGCCGTCCCCGTCCAGGACCACCACGGTCCGCTCCGGATGCGTCAGCGCGACCCCGAGGCCGATGGAGGAGGCATGGCCCATGGACCCCTGCATATAGAAGGTTCCGGGTCCATCCGCCACGGCGAACGTGTCACGTCCCGTGAAACCGGTGGTGGCGACGACAGCCGCCTGCGGTGCGGCCGCGGTGACGAGCCGGATGGCCTCCGCGGCCGGCAGACCGTCGGTGTGAGGGTCGTTGGCCGCGGTGGCCTTGCCGATGGCGCCGCGCTCGACCAGCACGAACGGCGCCCGCTGCGCTGCCAGGTCCTTCTCCGCCTTCTCCAGGACCGTGGAGAACTCCTCCACCCCGTCCTGCGCGTACAAGGTGTGGTGCGGGGTGTCGACGCTGTCGAGGAGCCCAGGCGTCGCCGGTCCCATCACCGCGTGCTGGGGCTCGTCCGTGGCCGGGTCGGGCCAGCCGCGCAGACTGGTGAAGGTCAGGATCGGCAACTGGTAGGTCATCACCAGTGAGGTGAGCGGGTTGATGAGGTTGCCCAGCCCGGAGTTCTGCAGCATGACGTAGGCGCGCTGCCCGCCCAGGGCGGCGCCGGCGGCCACCGCGAGTGCACTGCCCTCGTTCGGGGCGGGCACGTACCGGCCCGGCTGGGTGCTCAGGTGCGCGATCGGGCCGCCGAAGTGAGAGCAGGGAACGCCGCTGGCGAGGGTGAAGCCGCGGTCGGCCAGCAGGTCGCAGAAGTCTTGTGCGGAGATCATGGACGGGGCAGCTCCGTTTCAGGGGTGGTGGACCGTACGGTGGCCGTCTCCTGGGCCGAGGCACTGCGGGCGCGGCGCCGCATCTTGATGCCCTCGACGATGATGGGGATGCCGGAGACGAGGACGATGCCGATGACGATGGCTTCGATGTTGTCGCGGACGAAGGCGATCTGGCCCAGGTAATAGCCGACCAGGGTCAGGCTGACCGACCACAGGACCGCACCGATCACGTTGAACAGGAAGAACGTGCGGTACGCCATGCGTCCGACGCCGGCGGTGATGGGGATGAAGGTGCGGAAGACGGGGATGAAGCGGGCCATCACCAGGGCCTTGGGGCCGTGCTTGAGCATGAACTGCTGAGCCCGTTCGGCGTTTTCCTGCTTGAAGAACCGGGAGTTGGGGCGACGGAAGAGGGCGCCGCCCACTTTCCGGCCGAAGGCGTAGCCGAACTGGTCGCCCAGGACGGCGGCCACGGCGATGGCGAGCATGACCACCCACAAGGGCTGGTGGAGGAACTGGTCGTTGGCCACGAGCAGCCCCGCTGTGAACAGCAGTGAGTCGCCGGGCAGGAAGAAGCAGACGATGAGGCCGGATTCGGCGAAGACGGTGGCCATGATGCCCAGCAGTCCGAAGCCGGATATGAGCGCTTCGGCGTCGAGCAAGGGTGATGCGGCGAGGTTCTGCACGGATGCCCCCCTGGATGGTGGTGCGAGTGAGCGGACAGGCCGTCTGCCGGCCCCGTTGCGGGGCCGGCAGACGGGCGCGGGTGATCAGACGGCGGCCCAGCCGGGCCGTTCGTCGATGCGTACGACGGCGCAGGTGATGGACACCCCGCCGCCGTGGGCGACGATCAGGACGTGGTCGCCGGGGCCGACCTGTCCGGTCTCCACCAGGTGTGTCAGACCCACGATCTGGTCGTTGACCGTCATGTGGCCGAGGTTGCGGCCGAAGTCGAGCAGGCCCTGCTCGGGGGAGAGTCCCATCGGGTCGAGGATGACCTTCAGGTAGCTCTCCTGGCCGGTGAAGACGTGGCAGACGCGGGTGACGTCGCCCGGTTCCAGGCCGGCCTCGGCCAGGGTGCGGAGCGCTATCTCCGTGCGCAATTCGCCCTGGCGGCGCACGACCTCGGCGACGGTCTCCTCCAGTCCGCCGGCGGCGGCCAGACGCTCCTTGAAGTCCATGCCGCGGCCGACCGTCAGCGACGGCGGGAAGAGCGGCTCGGTCCCGCGGTACTGCTCCTCCACCTCGGCGGTGGAGCCGGTGTTGATGGACAGCAGGCTCGCGAAACCCTCGGACTTCGACAGCAGGACCGCGCTGCCTCCGTCACCGAGGACACCGTTCTGAATGCCGAAGGCCCACCGGTTGAAGTTGGGGGTACCGACGTTGTCGGCGCCGGTGAGCAGAGCGGCGTTGCGTTCGGGCACGGCCTTGAGGTAGCAGGCGGCCAGCTCCAGTGAGCCGATCAGGCCGCTGCAGGCCTGCCAGACACGGAAGGAGGGCACGTCGCGGTCGGTCAGGTGCCGCAGGATGTAATGCTGCGGCGACCAGCCCTCGGGGCCCTGCTCGTGGCCGCAGGCGTGGACGTGGAAGTCGATGTCGTGCGGGTGCAGCCCGGAGCGGTCCATGGCCTGCCGGGCAGCGGCGATCGCCATGTCCGGAGCGGGCATATCACCGGCGACCGCGGCGCCGGTCCAGCCGTAGAACTCGTACTCGTCGGCGTCGTACAGGCCCAGCGCGACGGCTTTGCGGGCGTCGACGATCTCGGGGATGTACGTGCCCAGTCCGGCGATGCGAATGTCGGTGGTCTTCATGAAGTCGGTCCTCGTCACTCGCTCGGTCAGGCCGAGGCGTCTGCGGAGTTCAGTTCGGCGGCCAGGGCCTGTGCGACGGTGGTGATGGTGCCGTCCTTGAGGAGCTGGACCATGGGCAGCTTGACCTGGTAGCGGCGTTCGATGCGGTTGCGCAGTTCGACGGCCATGAGGGAGTCCATGCCGAGCCGGTTGAGCGGCCGGTTGGTGTTGACCCGTTCCGGGCGCAGTCCCATCACCACGGCGACCTCCTGTTTGAGGAAGTCCAGCAGCTCACCGCCGGGCGCCGCCTGCACAGGGGCGGAAGTCTGCGGTGCGCCAGCAGTGGGGGCGGACGGTGCGGCGGCTGGAGCGGCTGCTTCGGGGGCCGGTGCGGCCGGTGCGGCGGCAGTTTCCGCGGGCGTGTCGCCCGTCGCCGGCGGCGCGGTGTCCGCCGGGCCGTCTGCGGAGTTCAGTTCGGCGGCCAGGGCCTGTGCGACGGTGGTGATGGTGCCGTCCTTGAGGAGCTGGACCATGGGCAGCTTGACCTGGTAGCGGCGTTCGATGCGGTTGCGCAGTTCGACGGCCATGAGGGAGTCCATGCCGAGCCGGTTGAGCGGCCGGTTGGTGTTGACCCGCTCGGGGCGCAGTCCCATCACCACGGCGACCTCCTGTTTGAGGAAGTCCAGCAGCTCACCGCCGGGCGCCGCCTGTGTGGAAACCGGGGTCTGCGGTGCGGGCCGGGCTGTGGTCACAGGTTCGGGGACGGTGGCAGGGGCAACCGGCGCCGGAACTGGCGCGGGCGTGGCCGGGCTTGGCACGGCGGGCTCGGTGATCTGAGCCGGGGCGACAGGTTCGACGTCCCGCTCCTTATGGGCCGGTGCATGCTGCCTGGGCCGGTCGCCGTTGATCAGGTGCTGCAGCAGCGGAGCTGTCGCGGCGCCCGGGTAGGCGCGGGCCCAGGCGGGCCAGTCGGCCGGCAGTACCGCGGTGTGCACCCGGCCTTCGGCCAGGATCCTGCCCAGCAGCGTCAGTCCGTCGGCCGGGCTGAAGGAGCTCATGCCCTGCGGCAGCAGCGTGCGCTCTTCCTGCTGCTCCTTGCGGGCCACCATGCCGACGCTGTCCCAGAATCCCCAGTTGACGACGGTGGCAGGCAGTCCCTGGGCATGCCGGTGGTGTGCCAGCGCGTCGAGGAAGGCGTTGCCGGCCGCGTATCCGCCCAGCATGGGGGAGCTGAGCAGGGCGGAGCCGGAGGAGAACAGGACGAACGCCTCCACCGATTCCTCGCGCAGCAGCCGGTGCAGGTTCCATGCACCGGCGACCTTGGCCGCCAGCACTCGGTCCATCTCTGCGCCGCTCATGTCGCTCAGCGGGGTGTAATCGATGACCCCGGCCGCGTGGAAGACACCGCGAACCGGCGGCCGGCCCGCGCGGCGCCGGGACTCGAGCATGGCCCGCATGGCCTGGGTGTCGGCCACATCCACGGCCTGATACGTCACGTGCACGCCGCGCTCGCGCAGCTGCCTGAGCACGGCGACGGCGGCGGCCTGCGGGTGGTCCTCGTCCAGCGCCGCGTCATTCTCCGGCAGCACGCTGCGGCCGGTGAGCAGCAGGTGCCGGGCTCCCTGGTCGGCCAGCCACAGTGCCAGCCGGCCACCGATGCCGCCCGCACCGCCGGTGATCAGGTAGGTGCCGTCGGCGTGCACCGTCACAGCCCGGCCGCGCGGACCGGTCGCCGCGGTGGGCGGCTGGCCGAACGACAATACGATCTTGCCGGTGTGGCGGGCCTGGGCCATCAGGCGGAAAGCTTCCGCGGCCTTCTCAGCCGGGTACACCGTGTGCGGCAGAGCCTCCAAAGCGCCCTTGTCGACCAGGGCGGCGGCGGCCCGCAGCACCCTTCCGGCGCGTGCGGGAGCGTGCTGGATCATGTGCACGACGTCGATGGCGTGGAAGGACAGGTTGCGGGAAAAGGCACCCAGCGGCAGCGAGTTGTTGTCGAGGATGTCGCGCTTGCTGAGCTCCAGATAGTGCCCGTACGGGGCCATCAGCGACAGATTCGCTTCGATGGCTTCACCGGCCAGGGTGTTGCAGATGACGTCGAAGCCCTCCTCGCCGACGGCCGGTTTGAAGGCATCGGCGAAGGCGAGACTGCGGGAGTCGGCCACCTGCTCGACACCGAGCTCGGTCAGCAGCTCACGCTTGGCGTCACTGCCGGCGGTGGCGAAAACACGGGCTCCCTTCCAGCGGGCGACGTTCAGCGCGGCCCGGCCGGTGCCGCCGGTGGCGGTGTGGATGAGGATCTTCTGGCCGCGCTCCAGGCGGGCCATGTCGTTCAGCGCGTGGTAGGCGGTGAGGTAGGCGGCGGGCAGCGTCGCGGCCTCGGCCGCGGTCAGCCTGGCCGGCTTGGGCGCGGTGAGGCAGGCGCGGGTGACGACTTCGGAGGCCAGCGAGCCTTCGGCGAAGGCAATGACCTCCTCGCCCACCGCGACGTCGGCGACGGCGCGGCCGATCTCACTGACCGTGCCGGCGCACTCCCAGCCCATGACCGGCGGCTTGTCGTCCTGCCCGGGGTACATGCCCAGGCTCAGCAGCACATCGCGGTAGTTGACGCCGGCGTGGCTGACCTGGATACGGACCTCGTCAGCGGCGAGGGCACGCGAGGGGGTCGCGGTCAGCTGCAGGTCGTCGATGACGCCGGGCGAGGGCAGCGACAGGGTCTGCGGCAAGCGGGTGGCGACCGACGGGCGCAGACGGGCTGTCAGGCGCCTTCCGTCGCGCAGCGCCATCTGGTCCTCTGCGTCTGCGTGCTGCAGCAGCTCCGCCAAGGCGGAGACGCTGGCCGCGGACCGGTCGAGGTCGACCATGCGCGGGGACAGCGCGGGGGTCTCGGCCGCCAGCGTGCGGCCCAGTCCCCACGACACGGCCTGAAGGGGGTGGCGTACCCGTTCCGCCGTACCGGTGGCCTGGGCGAGCTGGGTGACCAGCCACAGCGGCGGCTCGTCGAGCGGTTCCTTCTCCAGGGCCCGTGCCAGGTACAGGACGCTGTGCGCGGCCAGCAGCTGGGCGCGGCGGATCTCGGTGGGCGTGGCGTCCAGGCCGACCTGGGCGTCCAGTGCCCACAGGTGGATGATGCCGCGGCAGGCGCCGTAGCGGGCGACATCGCCCAGGACCTCTCGGAAGTGTTCTTCCTGCGTGGGGTCGATGCGGTAGCGGTCGCCGCCTCCGGCAAGGCGGCCCGCGCCGGCGGTGACGGCCACCACGCGCTGCCCGCGGCCGGTCAGCTCCCGCACCAGGGCTCGCCCGGTCGAGCCGCTGTCGGTCAGCACCAGCCAGAAACCGTCCGGATCGGTGGTGGCCGTGACGGGAGCGGGCAGGGGGGCCTCGTCCCAGGTGAGAGTGTGCAGCCAGGTGCCGAGGTCACTGCCTGCGGCGGAGGCCGGCGTGTCGGTCGTACGGGGTGGCGTCACGGCGTCCTCGGTGAGGGGGTTGAGCAGGGCGGGGGCGTGACCGGCCAGGTACTGCAGGCGCAGGCCGCGCATCTGGGCGATCAGGCGGCCGTCGTCGGCGCGGATGTCGATGTCGGCGACGAAGGAGTCCTCGCGCGGGGACGGCAGCAGCCTGGCGTGGCTGAACAGCGAGGCGGGCGGCTGCTGGTAGAAGCGGACCTCGTCGATGCCGCCGAGGACGAAGACGCCTTCCTCGTCGGGAGCTGTCAGCGGGCGGGCCGCGGCCATCGCGTGGCCGCTGGCGTCCAGGAGCGCCGGATGGAAGTGGTGGAGGGCAAGGCCGTCCACGAGCGCGGCCGGGCAGGTCAGCTGGGCAAGGACTTCGCCGTCCGTGCGCCACAGCTCGGTGATGCCTTGGAAGGTGCCGTTCCACTGGTTTCCGCGGGCTGCGTTCCACGGGTAGAAGTCGCCGGCGGTCTGGTGCTGCGGCAGGCGGGCGCGGATCGACTGGAGCGGCTCGTCGGATCGTGGAGCGCCGCCGGGCAGGGCACGGGCGGTGGCTTCGGTGTGCAGGATCCAGTCACTGGTGTCGGCGTCCTGGCTGTGGATACGGCAGTGCAGTGAACCGTCCGGACGTGGGGCGAGGGTGACCTGGACCTCGGGTGCGGGCCCGTCCTCGTCCAGGAAGAGGGCGCGGTGGTAGTGCACGTCGCTCACCGACAGCGCTGCGGAGCCCAGTTCGGTGCGGGCGGCAGCGGCGATCAATTCCAGATGGGCGGTGCCGGGCAGGATGATCGTGTCCTGGATGCAGTGGTCACGTAGGTAGGGGTTGTCGGCCAGACGCAGAGGGCCCTGCCAGATACGGGTGCTGCCCTCGCCGCGGACCGACCGGCCCAGCAGCGGATGCGCGGGCCTGCGGGGCGGTTCGGATTCGGCGGTCGCCGCAGCGGCGGGCGCTGCAGGGGCGGGGGTAGGGCTGATCCAGTGGCGGGTGCGCTGCCACGGGTAGGACGGCAGGGGCACGTAGCGGCCTCCTGCGGTCAGTGTGCCGAGGTCGAGGCCGGCGCCGGCCGTGTGCAGGGCCGCGGCCGAGGTGAGCAGGGCGCTGCGTTCGTCGGAGTGGCGGCGCAGGCTGCCGACCGCGGTGGTGTCCGCGCCGGTGGCCATGCGGCTGGTCTCGCGGATACCGGACACGAGCAGCGGGTGGGGGCTGACTTCGACGAAGGCGGTGTCGCCGAGGTCGAGCTGGGCGCGGACCGCGCCGACGAAGTCGACCGGCTGGCGGATGTTGCGCACCCAGTAGTCGGCGTCCATTGCGGAGCCGTCGATCACTTCGTTGAGCAGGGTGGAGTGGAGCGGGATGCGGCCCGCTCGCGGGGTGAGGTGGGACAGCTCGGTGAGCAGGTCCTCGCGCAGGGCGTCCATCTGCGGGCAGTGCGAGGCGAAGTCGACGTTGACCCGGCGGTTGTCGACGCCGCGGGCGTCGAGGGCGGCCAGCACCTGGGTGAGGGCGTCGCCGTCGCCGGACAGCAGGGTGGAGGTGGGGCTGTTGATGGCAGCCACCGCCACCGTGTCCTCGTGACCGGCCAGTGCTGCTGCGGCCTCGTCGGCGGGCAGGGCGACCCAGGCCATGGTGCCGCGTCCGGAGAGGCGTTTGGCCAGCCGGCTGCGGCGGCAGATGACCGCTGCGGCATCGGAGAGCGACAGCGCGCCGGAGATGTAGGCGGCGGCGGACTCGCCCATGCTGTGTCCGATGACCACGTCCGGTTCGATGCCCCAGGAGCGCCACAGTTCGGCCAGGGCGATCTCCATGGCCCACAGGGTGGGCTGGATGACGTCGAGTTGCTTGAGCCGCTCCTCGTCGGCAGAGCGCAGCAGTTCGATGACCGACCAGCCGGTCTCGGTCTTGATGGCGTCGTCGCAGGCCTGCATGGCCTGGCGGAAGACCGGTTCGGTCTCGAGGAGTTCGCGGCCCATGCCCGGCCACTGTGAGCCCTGGCCGGGGAAGACGAACGCGATCCTCGGCGCCGCGTCGGGGTCGGTGTAGTCGCTGAAGGACAGGCCGGGTTCGTTCTCTCCGTCGGCGAAGCCCCGCAAGGCGGCAGCGGCCTCGGCGTGGCTGTCGACGGGCAACGCGAGCCGGGCGTCGTGAGTGGTGCGGCGCAGCGCCGAGGAGTGGGCGATGTCGCGCAGGGAGTGCTGGGCGCCGGGGCCGTCGAGGTGGTCGGCCATGGCGAGGGCGGTGTCGGTGAGGGCTTCGGGGGTGAGGGCGGACAGCACCAGCAGCTCGCTGCGGGCGGCCGGCGTCTGCGCCTCCGGTGCGGGAGCGGCCGGTTCGGGGGCGGCTTCGAGGACGAGGTGGGCGTTGGTGCCGGAGAAGCCGAAGCTGGAGACCCCGGCGATGGCGGGCCGGTCCTGCTGGGGCATCGGTGTGGTCTGGGTGGGAACGGTCAGCGGCAGGTTGTCCCAGTCGACGGCCGGGTTGGGGTTGTTCAGATGCAGGTTCGCAGGGACCGTCTTGTTCTCCAGACACAGCACGGCCTTGATGAGTCCGGCGATACCGGCGGCCGCTTCGGCGTGGCCGATGTTGGTCTTCACCGAGCCGACCAGGCAGCGCCGGTCGGGCGGGCGGTGCCCGACGATGTCGGCCAGGGCCTGCAGTTCGACCGGGTCGCCGACGCTGGTGCCGGTGCCGTGGGCCTCGATGTAGTCGATGTCGGCCGGGTTCACGCCCGCGTTGGCGTAGGCGCGGCGCAGTACGTCGCGCTGGCCCTCGACGGCGGGGGTGACCAGGTAGCCGCTGCTCTGGCCGTCGTTGCCGACGGCGGAGCCGCGGATGACGGCCCGGATGCGGTCGCCGTCGGCCAGGGCGGCCGACAGCGGCTTGAGGATCACCGCACCGATGCCGTCGCTGCGTACGAAGCCGTCACCGGAGGCGTCGGCGAATTTGCAGCGGCCGTCGGAGGCGAGCATGCCGGCGCCGGAGTAGACGACGCCCTCCTCCGGCAACAGGACGAGGTTGACGCCGCCGGCGATCGCCAGGGGGCACTCGCCGAGCCGGATCGCCTGCACGGCGTTGTGGACGGCCACGAGCGCGGAGGAGCAGGCGGTGTCGACGGTGAAGCTGGGGCCGCGCAGGTCGAAGGCGTAGGACAGGCGGCCGGAGGTGATGGCGCGGGCGGCGGCACCGGTCATGGCGTACAGGTCGAGCTGATCGCGGTCGTCGTACTGCATGTGCCAGTAGTCACCGCCGAGTTGGCCGATGAAGACGCCCGTGTCGGTGCCGGCGATGCGAGGGAGGGGCTGGCCCGCGTCCTCGAGGGCTTCGTAGGCGACTTCCAGCAACAACCGCTGCTGGGGGTCCATGCGGTCGGCCTCGCGGGGGGAGATGCCGAAGAACTCCGCGTCGAAGGCGTCGATGTCGCGGAGCAGGCCGCCCCACCGGCTCACCGTGCGGCCGGGTGTGCGGGGCGTGGGGTCGTAGACGGCGTCTATGTCGTAGCGCTCGGGCGGGATGTCCGTGATGGCGTCGCGGCCCTGGAGCAGCATGTCCCAGAGCTGTTCAGGGCTGGTGGCGTCGGCGAACCGTCCGGCCATGCCGATGATGGCGATCGGTTCACTGGCGGTCTCAGCCGCGCGGGTGGAGTCGTGAGGCATGGATGTCCTTCCGGGCATGGCGAAGCCGTTCACTGGTGAAGCAGCACGGAAGGAGCTGCGGCATGGGCGCGGCGGACCGGCAGCAAGGCCGGCCCGGTGGCGGGCGCACACGCCGAGGACAGACACGGGAGTGAGGTGGGAAAGAGCCGGCTCCGCTGGCTGAGCGGTCATGTGCGGGGCGAGCGCACTGACCGTTCACGGGCCGGGTGCGGCTATCGGCACAGCCGCTGTTCCCCGAATGTCGTCGTGGCACTGGGCGGGTGATCCCTGTGCCGCTACCCCCGTTGTTTCGACATGTATCGAGATTGACCCGACGTGCGGCGTCCGCGCAACGCGGCGCAGAGTGACGCTCGTCACAACCCGCGAGGGTGTGGCCCCTGGTTGACATTCATCGAAGTAGGGGCAAGGCTGGGACCTTGATTCGTTGTTTATCTATATAGGCGGTCGTGATGCGCTCGCTCCCGCGTCGCCGTCCAAGCCGCCGCGACAGGAGCCGATCCTGATGAGTGATCCCGTCGGCCCCGCCGGTGCCGAGCAGACCAGCCCCTGCTGTGCCGCGATCGCCGAATTACGGCAGCGGGCAGAGCAGCGCACCGCGCAGCGCATGCAGGCGGACGGCGGCGAGGACCTCGCTGTGTCCTCGCCCGATCCCGCGCGAGATGCCTGACTGCCGCCCCGCCCTTCGTGAAAGGACACCGCACCGTGGTTGACCTCAGCCCCGAACGCCTTCCTGTCGCCGTGATCGGAGCCGGCCCCGTGGGCCTGGCTGCCGCAGCGCACCTGGCCGAACGCAGCGTCCCCTTCGTCGTCGTGGAAGCCGGCGACGCCGCGGCCACAGCCGTTCGAGCCTGGTCGCACATCCAGCTGTTCAGTCCCTGGGAGTTCAACACCGACCCCGCCGCCCGCCGCCTGCTCGCGGCCGCCGGATGGGACGAGCCCGACGCCTCCGCTCTGCCCACCGGCGCAGACCTCGTCAAGCAGTACCTCCAGCCGCTGGCCGAACTGCCCGCGCTGGCCCCCCACATCCGCTACGGCGCCGAGGTCACCGCCATCAGCCGTCTGGGCATCGACCGCCTGCGTACCGCCGGCCGGGAATCGGCCCCCTTCGTCCTGCGCCTGGCCGACGGCGAGGAACTGCTCGCCCGCGCCGTCATCGACGCCTCCGGCGCCTGGCGCCAGCCCAACCACGTCGGAGCCAACGGCCTGCCCGCCCACGGGGAGCAGGAGGCCGCCGCCTGGATCAACCACGGCCTGCCCGACGTCTTCGGAGCCGACCGCGACCAGCACGCCGGCCGCCACACCGTCGTCGTCGGCGCCGGCCACTCGGCGGCCAACACCCTGCTCGCCCTGGCCGAACTGGCCGACACCGCGCCGGGCACCACCATCACCTGGGCCATCCGCGGCGCCGACCCGGCCGCATCCTTCGGCGGCGGCAGCGACGACGAGCTGCCCGCCCGCGGCGCCATCGGCTCCGGCCTGAAGATGCTCGTGGACACCGGCCGCGTCACCCTCGCCGCCAACTTCCGCACCCACGCCGTCCGCCCCCTGGGCGACGACCCCGCCCACGACCAGGTCGAACTCATCTCCCGAGGCCCGGACGGCACCGAGCAGGTCCTCACCGTCGACCGGATCGTCGCGGCCACCGGCTTCCGGCCCGACTACCGCATCGCCGACGAGCTCCGCCTGGAACTCGACCCGATCATGTCCGCGCCCCGCGCCCTCGCCCCGCTCATCGACCCCAACCAGCACTCCTGCGGCACCGTCACCCCGCACGGCTACCGCGAACTCGCCCATCCCGAACCGGGCTACTACGCCGTCGGCATGAAGAGCTACGGCCGCGCCCCGACCTTCCTCGTGCTCACCGGCTACGAGCAGGTCCGCTCGATTGCCGCCGCTCTCGCCGGCGACATGGAAGCCGCCCAGTCGGTCGAACTGCAACTCCCCGAGACCGGGGTCTGCTCGGCGACCGCCGGCGGAGAGGCACTCGCCCTGCGTCTGGGCCTGACCGAGGACCAGCACGAGCAGCTCCTCCACGCCACGGCCAAGTACCTGGGCACCTCAGCCACCGCCTCGGACGCCGTGCTGGCCGCCGCCACGGAACTCGGCATCGACCACACTGCCGCCCTGCAGCTCGCCGCCTACGCCGCGGAGATGTTCGACCGGCCCGGCGCACCCGGCTGCTGAGTATCGACGACGCGGTTGCCTCTCCCGGCCCGGGAGAGGCAACCGCGGCGTCCACGGATCGGGGTGAGGAGGTGGGGTGCACCGTTTGGGGCGCCCCCGGCGCCCGGGGGCGCCCCCCCCCGAGGGGGGA